>CAYXKO010000182.1:0-5518 GCA_964465435.1 uncultured Saprospiraceae bacterium
AAATGAAAGGGATGCTTGCCAGGGTTTCCACGTTGTTGACGACCGTTGGTTTTAGAAAAAGTCCCTGATGTACCGGAAACGGAGGCCTCACGCGCACTTCGGGCCGCTGGCCCTCGATGGAGGAAAGCAAGGCCGTTTCCTCTCCGCATATATAGGCTCCCTGGGCCTTGATCACCTTGAATTCGAATTCAAAATCGCTCCCCAGTATTTTTTCGCCCAACAGCCCTTCCGCCCTCCAGGACTCTACCGTCTTCTGGACGTGGTCCACGGACGCCGGGTATTCTGCACGGATGTAGACCACACCGCGGCTTGCGCCGGTGACATAGCCGGAGATCCACATGCCGGCCAGTACCAGTTCGGCCTGGTTTTCCAGCAGGTAGCGGTCCGAATAGGATCCGGGATCGCCCTCGTCTGCGTTGCACACAATGTATTTTTGGTCCCCCACCGCATTCATACAACCCTCGAGCTTGATGGAGATCGGAAATCCGGCACCTCCTCTTCCCCGGAGTCCGGAGGCTTTGATCTCAGACAGGATTTCACTTCTCTGGCGGGAAAGAACAGATTGGAAAAGCGCCCTTATTTCGCCGGCTGTCCTGGCCGGACCGGTGAGAACCTGAGGTCCGAGATGGCCTACATGGTATTTTTCTCCGCTGGTCTGAAAGCGACCGGCCACGATCTCTCCCATGTGATGCAGATCCGCTCCCGAATAATTGGTTCCCTGGTAGTGGAAAGCCACATTTTCATGACAACGGCCAAGGCAGCACATCTCACCGATCTCCTCACCGGAAAAATGATGGAGCAGCTCGGATCTGAGGGCGGGCTGCGTTCCTGCTGCCAGACAGGCGGATCCATTGCATACAAAAACTTTCTTACCGCTGTTGGATGCCCGGGTGAAATCGTAAAAGCTGGCCGTGCCAAACACACTGGCCGTACCCGTCAGAAACTCATCCGCTATGGCTTTGATGTCTTCGGCAGACAGGCTGCCATGGGCTTCCGCCTCAAGGCCGATCCGTTCAAAAAGATTTTCATCCAGGCCCTTGCGATCCGAAATATGACTGAGGTTTTTTGACATGAGATCCTTATTTGATCGGTTTTAGACTGTGTGTTTCTGAGCCTTCTCCATTCTGCTTTTCCTTGTTTGAGGATGTAGAATAGAAGATGCAATGGAGGGTAAAGTTATGCGATTTTTCAGTCATGTGGTGCCATGCCTCAATTTTCCCGAATTGGAGGTCGCGGATCCTGCCAAATGCCCGCATGGCCCTAATTGAATTTTGTGATCAAATTAAAAATTAAAATTATTTAATTGTCTGTGGCAGACAGAATTGTTATCTTTGAAAGGACAATTCATTCATTCACCAAACCAAACAAACGAAATGGAAACGATTCTTCCTTATCTGCTCAACACCCTCCTGGGAGCCGGTGGCGGCTACCTTGGTAACCTTTTGAAGAAAAATGGCCTTGGCATGGTAGGCAATCTGTTGGCAGGAGCCGTGGGCGGTAATGTATTACCCCTGATCCTGGGCCAGTTGATGAACAGCGGGGCCGAGGCTTCAGGCGGTCTGGACATAGTCGGCCTGATCTCCGCATTGGTGGGCGGTGGAGCCGGCTCTCTGCTGGGCGGTTTGTTTAAAAAAGCCTGATTCCATCCTAAAAAGTCAATGAATCCTCTCAGGCAATATGCCAGCCTTCGGGCTGGTTTTTTTTTGAATGACCAGTGGTATTGGCCAGATTGATTCAGCCAGATTGATTTCGCCAAAAGAGCTCCGGACAACTTACCTTTGTCCTTCAGAAATGTTGAAGGAACAGGACAATCAAATGAAAGGTCCGGGCAGGGGACTATTCCCGACCCTTTGGAACTTTTTCAAGAGTCTGCGCACAGAGGAGCAGCTTTCCCTGTTGTTCTTTCTGCCCATGAGTTTTCTTACGTTTTATTTCGTCGGAGAGAAAGGATATCCAAACGGAGCGCGCGAACGATTTTACATCACCTTTGGTCTAATGGTCTTTTATGGCTGGCTTCAGTGGAAGCACAGCGACAGGCATTGGGTGCGGGTGTTTCGGGATATTGCACCGTTTTTCTTTTGCATAGCGATCTATACCAATCTGCACGATCTGGTATATTTTCTGCATCCCACCAACATAGACGACCGGCTGATCGCGATTGACCAGTGGCTCTTTGGCATGCAACCTGCCGTAGAGGCCTTGCGCTACAGACCGGAGTGGTGGGAGCGCTGGCTGGAGATCAACTATTCGCTGTTCTTTTATTTTCCGGTGATCCTGGCGCTGGTATTGTACCTCAAAAAAAGGATCACCGAGTACCGGACTTTTCTGGTTACGATCATCGCAACCTTTTTCACGGGATACTTTCTGTATGTGATCTTTCCGGCCGTAGGCCCCAAGCATTACTTCAAGGAACTCTTCCGTCAGCCCGAACTCATGAACTGGAAGCTGGAGGAAAACATGTACAATTTTTTTCACATCAGCGAGCGCGTCCGCCGCGACGCTTTCCCAAGTCTGCACAATGCCATCACGGTCCTGGTGATGGCCTTCGCTTTTCGCTACGAGCGACTTTTGTTTTTCCTGCTTGCCCCCTTTGCATTTTCTCTTATGTTGGCCACCGTATGGCTGGGGCATCACTACGTGATCGATGTGTTTGCCGGCTGGCTGCTCGCATTTCTTGCCTACCGTTATTTTCCCAGGTGGGAGGAGAGAAGGACGAGAAGCATGACTGAGTATGTACCGGATCAGCCCTGATCGTTCAATCCCAAATTTGAATTCCTGAAATAAAAAAGGGCAATTGGAATTGCCCTTTATTTTGTGATGTGAATTTTGAATTTCCGTATTAGTGCAGCACAATGGATTTTTCTTCCATCATCTTGCGGATGTTGATGAGCGCGTAGCGCATACGGCCCAGAGCCGTGTTGATGCTCACATTGGTGAGGGCGGATATTTCCTTGAAGCTCATGTCTGCATAGTGTCTCAGGATCACCACCTCGCGCTGTTCTTCGGGCAGCATGTCCACCAGTCTGCGCACCGTGCTGTGGGTCTCTGAAATGATGATCTGTTCCTCGCGGTTTTCATCCGGCAGTTCGAGCACGTTGAAGATGTCAAAATCATCGGAACCGCTCACCTTGGTGCGCTTCTTGTTGCGGCGGAAGTGGTCCACGCACATGTTGTACGCAATGCGCGTCGCCCACTGGCTGAACTTGCCCTCGTGGTTGTAACTGCCCTTGCGGAGGGTGTCAATGATCTTGATGAACACTTCCTGGAAAAGGTCTTCTGCCAGGTCGCGGTCCTTGACAAAAAGGTAGATGGCCGTGTAAATCTTCTTCTGATGCCTGTCGAGCAGTTCCTTGAAGGCAGATTCGTGACCGTTGAGATAAAGGGAGATCAATTCCTGATCGCACAATTTAGATACTTGCATACACTAAGTTTTACCAATCTTTCAAAAAGTGTAGAAGTCTAAATCGATAAGCGTGCGATGGTTTTTGTTAACGAATGATTTTGAATTGATACGGTAAAGATATACGAATTTCCGGATTTGAGCAAAAAAACTTCATTTTAACATAGTTTTAACCCAAACGCCGACGGGATATATAGTGCAAAGATCGGGCCAAAAGGCGGCAAAAGGCTTATGGGAAATAGCTCAGAGCCATGGTCATGGTCATCGCCTCTTTCTCAAATTTACATAATTCCTCCGGATCCATGCCTTGTTTACCCAAAAAATGCTTCACTTTGCAGTTTATTTCGAGATACCACAGTAGCAATGGCCGAAACTCCCGCAAAACCAGAGATTTACATCAAAGGGGCCCGTTCCAACAACCTTAAAAACCTGGATCTTTCCATACCCAAGCACAAGCTGGTCGTGGTCACAGGGCTTTCCGGCTCGGGAAAATCCTCTCTGATCATCGACACCCTTTATGCCGAGGGACAGAGGCGCTATGTCGAAAGCCTTTCCTCTTATGCCAGGCAGTTTCTCCACCGGATGAAAAAGCCTGATGTGGACTACATCAAGGGCCTTTGCCCGGCCATAGCCATCGAACAGCGCGTGGTATCATCCAATGCGCGGTCCACGGTAGGCAGCATGACCGAGATATACGATTTCCTCAGGTTGCTATTTGCCAAGGTAGGCAGGACCATTTCTCCCATTTCCGGGCAGGAGGTGCGCCGCCACAGCGTCAGCGACATCGTGGACGCCATCCTGAGGCTTCCGGAGGGAAGCACCGTCTATCTGGGGTTTCCGGTTAGCTCACGGGACAAGGCAAGGACGCTGGCCCAGGAGTTTGAATTTCTCATTCAAAAGGGATTTACCCGCGCCTGGGACTCTTCCGTTTTGGTGGACATGCAGGATCTGCTGGCCCAGGACAAGAAACTTCAGAAAACCAAGCTGACCGACCCGGCCGTCGGGCAGTACACGATCGTGACCGACCGTTTCCGTTTGACGGGTTCCGAAGAGGAATTTGCCAAGCGCGTGGCGGATTCTGTACAGACTGTATTGGGCGAGGGGCATGGGCATTGCAAGCTGATCATCGATCAGAAAGAAGAAATGACCTACAGCGTCAAGCTGGAACTGGACGGCATGGAGTTTGCAGAACCCACCGTCGCCCTGTTCAACTACAATAACTCCTTTGGGGCCTGTCCCAAATGCGAGGGATACGGGCGCATCATTGGCATCGATGAAAACAAGGTCATTCCCAACCCGTCCAAATCCGTCTACCAGGGCGCCATTGCCTGCTGGAACGAAGAGCGTTCTGTCGAATGGCTTACACCCCTGTATCAGTCCTCTTTTGATTTTCCCATCCACAAGCCCTATGCTGCGCTGACCCAGACCCAAAAGGATATCCTTTGGGAGGGCAAGGGAGCCTACCGGGGCATCAGAGCCTTTTTCAAGGAACTGGAAAACGCCTCCTACAAGATCCAGAACCGCATCATGACGGCCAGGTACCGCGGACGCACCACCTGTGACCGCTGCAGGGGCGGAAGGCTTCGGGAGGAGGCATTTTACGTGCAGGTGGGAGGCCGGACCTTCCGGGATATGATGTTTGTGCCCGTGGGAGAACTGATCGGTTTTTTCAAAGACCTGAAGCTGGATCCGCAGGAAGGCAAGATCGCAGAACGGATACTCGAAGAGATCCGACTGAGACTCGGCATCCTGGACAGCATCGGACTGGGATACCTGACCCTGGACCGGTTGGCGGGTACCCTCAGCGGTGGGGAATCCCAAAGGATCCACCTTACCAGAACCCTGGGATCCAACCTCTGCGAATCCTTGTACATCTTAGACGAGCCCAGCATCGGTCTGCATCCCCGCGATACGGCCAGACTGATCGAAGTGTTGCTCAGGCTCAGGGACCTCAAAAACACGGTCGTGGTCATCGAGCACGAAGAGGAAGTGATCCGTCAGGCAGACCACATCGTGGACATCGGGCCCGGTGCAGGAATCCACGGAGGTTATTTAAACTACAGCGGACCCTACCGGGATTTCATCAGTTCCTCCATGGACAACCTCACCGCCTCCTAT
>CAYXKO010000183.1:0-5516 GCA_964465435.1 uncultured Saprospiraceae bacterium
GTACGGACTCCTGCTGGCGAAGTCCTCCGGCAAACTGCACAAAAACGACGTGCTCGGCCTTCATCGAAGGCTGTCTGGCAAAGAGCAATCCGGATGGACGCAGATAGGGCACGCCCACGGTGCCGGCTGCCGCCAATGCTGTTTTCTTGATGAATTTTCTGCGGTTCATGTCGGGAAGATTAATAGTGAAAATGCTCGTTGCAGGTACCGAAGGCAAAGTAGAAATGTTCGGGCGTCACATTGGGTCTGCTTTTGATGTAATTCAGCATCCAGTTGAGCTCGGCTTCCGTCGGTTCGCGCACCAGAAAACGGCGGTAGGTATTTCTTATAAACCCCTCCGGATCCTGTCGCATCGACTCCACGGTAGGCAATATGACCTTGGGGTCATTCATGTACTTGCTGAGCAGGATGTCAAAGGCCACCTGCTTGTCTCCCACGGATTCAATGGCTTTCTGGGCCTGCAGCATGGAGTTGGGGCTGATGGCTCTCTGAAAGAAATTGGTGTACAGGATGGAGATGTACTGGGTGATCGACTTGGGCTTGATCTTCTGGCTGTTGACGGGCAGGATCGTCTGGTCGTTGATCTCGTAGACGTAATAATCCTTCTGACAGCCAGGAAGGCTGAGTTTCATTGCCAGGGCTATGCCCAAAAGCCTGAACTTATTTAAAGCTTGCATATTCATCGGTTACGGCGATTTGCTTGATGATGTATCGGATGTCTTTTTCCTTCATATAAGCAGGCAGCAGGCTGGACAGCTCCCGGGGTGTCGGGAATCGGTTGAGGTACACCTGAAAGGTCCAGATGATCATGCCTTCCAGCATGGCCGGGGATTCCACCAGAGCCTCCACGTATTCGGTCTTGTTGGTCACGTACCTGCCGAATGCCTGACCGGCTGCGTTGTTCTCGATGATGTCAAACGCGGAGTCGTATTCCTGGTCGGTGGGCAGGCGAAACAGCAGTTCGTTGAACACGGCGCGGATGAAGTTGAAGGTGTTCATGTTGATGATGTCGTAGATGCCATTGTTGACCATAAAGGTGAACATCTGGTGGTAGGCAATATGGCCCTCGAAGAGCTCCTGCTGGCTTTCCAGCACGTCCTGATAGCGCCGGAGGATGTCCAGTTTGGCATAAAAGCCCTTCCAGTTCAGGTTCATGGAGTCCCGCATCGCATCGTTGAGGACCAGGCCCATTTTCATTTGGATTTCTTCATCCGTGACCCCTTCCAGACACCGTACCTTGGCCAGGTTATAGAGGTTCAGGTAAAAGGCAGCCTTGTAGGACCGCTCTCCCACCCGGAAGCTGGTGTCTTCCATCAGCCGCGTGATCAGGTCAAGCCTTGCGTCGCGGCTCAGTTCGCGTGCCTTGAGGGTGTCGGCCTCCTCCTTGAGTTCAGTCTTAAGGGGTTCCCGCCCCACCAGGTCTATGTAGAGCCGGTTGACGTAGTTTTCGATCTTGAGCCGGGATATGTTGGCCACGGAGGCCGGATCGTTGTCGTCGATGACATTGATTTTATCTTTCGTGCAGCCCAGGGAAAAAAGGAGTAAAATCCCCAACACCCCAATGAGAGGCCTGGCGGGCAGGCCCGGTGGATTGAATATTGTCTTTTTCATTTTGTTTGCTTGCCGAGGCAGGGGTTAAAAATAGAATATTATCCAACTGAATCGGGAGAAATTATCACATATAAATTATTATAATATGTAATTTAATACGACATCATTTAGTAGAAAGGAGATTGTCTTATGAGGGGTAATATTTTGCTTGTTCAGACTAATGAAAGGGAGTCAAACGATCGATGTCAGAAATTCAGGCTGGCGAGAGTCGCCGGGTCGTAATCAATGAAATTTTTCTTCCCGCTACCAGGTATTAGGTGGTTTGCTTTTTAATCGTCTTAAAAATTTTTTTAGTTAATCCTTTTAATCAGGACAGGATTTCGATTCTTATGGAAGATTGTCCGATAACTCAAATTTATAATTGAGACCAGGGATTGATCAAAATCAATTTATGGGTTAAGTGAAGTCAACCAATAACTATGTTTTTAGGACTATTTTGCCCGGGTAAAGGCAAAGTAAGCCGTTTTGGCTTTTCTTGAAAAAATGCAGATTTATGAGACCAAATATCTTTACTTTATTCATCTTTTTGCTGACAGGAGTTACGCTTCTTGGGCAAACGGTTTCCATCCCTTACACCAGGGTAGGCTTAAGGGTAAAATTGCCTGTTCAATTCAACAATGCCAGTGGGGTAGGTGGAAGTTGGATCGGACTTTATCGGGCATCAGACGGGGATGGAGCATACCTTGGGTTCCAATACATTAATGAGCAGGTCAATGGAGAAATCAACTTCGCGGGTATTGCTTATGAGGGTGTGTATAATTTTAGGTTGTTTCAGGGCAATGGTTACAACAAGATCGCAACCAGTGCTCCTTTTTTGGTTGTAAGGGGCATGATCATCGACAGCAGTTTTGGTCAGGGTGGTTCCTTTCATTGGGATGCGTCCGGAGCCGGATTGTTTAATGGCGTAGCTGCTGCCCGGAATACCACGGATGGGAAAATTATTTTGGCAGGCTGCGTAAAAAACGGAAAGTTGAGTACAAATGGAGAAGAGGTGGTGGATTTTACCCTCATGAAACTCGACAGAAATGGAATGCCGGATCGGGATTTTGGAAATCAGGGCAGGGTCATACTCACTCCCCGGTCTTCTTTTTTTCAAGTTTATCCCAAAACTTGCAAGGCAGTAGCTATTCAGAAGGACGGCCGGATTTTGGTTGGTGGTGATGCGGTGGTTACATTTCCGGACAACAGTCTGGGATATTTAATTACGCTGGTGAGGGTAAATGCGGATGGAAGTTTGGATGAATCCTTTGCAGATAAAGGGACTTTGATTTATCATTTTACCTATGATGGAGAGATCGGTAAAGTACAAGTCAGCGATGAGCTGAAGTGTATCGAAGTGATGCCGGATCAAAATATTATGGTCGGAGGAGGGTCTATTCTCAGCACCCCCTTTGCTCCGGGACGTCCATTTATTGGACGATTTCTTCCAAACGGCATGTATGACGGCAATTTTGGCACAGTAGGCATCATCACGCCTTTGGATTCCTTTAGCTGGAGGGCTTTTGTAGAGAGCATTGTGCCGGATCCGTCCTCAAACGGAGGATTTTATGCAATCGCTACTGCCCGGGCTCAATTTGGATTCAACCATCAGATATTGTACAAGTTTAACGGACGCGGGCAGTACGATCCGGTTTTTGGAAATGGAAAGCCCGTGGTGGAAAGAAAGCCGGGAATCAACAATGAAACTTACTCCAGAAAATTGATTCAAACGGACGATGGCGAACTTTTGTATGGTGGCGGAAGTGACGCTTTTTTTCTGTGGATGGCCAAAAGATCCTCTAACTCGGGTATTCTCATCAGCTCATTTGGACAGCAAGGACTATCTGTCTGCGACCCGGCGGAACTGGAAGTTCCTGGAGGGATGGTGGCGGATAAAAATCACATATACCTGGCTTATACAGGCAATGATCGGCAGTTGGGCATCGCCAGGTTTGACGCCAAGGGAATTCCGGATGTGGTTTTTGGTTATCCCTACTACGAATTCAAGGATCGTGCAGACATATACATCGAATACAAGATCACTGACCTGATCCGGCAGGATAAGGACCGCTACGTCGTAGTGGGCTGGGCCCGTCATTTCAATCCACCCCATTACGAGACCTTTGCATTTGCCTTTAAGGACAATCCGGCCGTGTTTACAGGTCTGGAGGATGAAAAGGTTGAACCCATGGCGGAATTGTATCAGAATTATCCCAATCCCTTTGATGGATGGACCCACATCCCCTTCAGGATCTCTGCTACGGCTGAGGTGAGCCTGGAGATATACGATCTGCAGGGCGTAAGATTGGGAAGCATGGACCAGGGGACTTTGGAAAGGGGGTATCATGAAATCATGCTGAATAAAAATTCGGGCCTGATCCATACAGCACCAGGCAATTATTTGTTTTCATTGGTGGTCAGACAGGGAGCAAAGACTGCGCGTCAAAGCAAGATGTTCCTCATCAAGTAGGCCGGGGCGAAGTCTGAATTGGACTTTCCCAATCCGGTGCGCAGAAGTCCGGCCAAGTTGGAGTTCCTGATAAATGAACAGGGTTCTGTCCCCTTTTTCTGCTATTTTCGCCCAAAATACCGGCATGCTCGAACCCTGGATCCTGGTGGTCATCCTGTTGGCCTATTTTCTGCTCCTGATCGGGATTTCCTATCTGACCTCGGGAGATTCCTCCAACGATGCCTTTTTTCGCGCCAACCGTAGCAGCAAGTGGTACCTGGTCGCCTTTGGCATGATCGGATCCTCTCTCTCCGGTGTGACCTTCATCAGCATACCGGGTGTGGTGGGAGCCGGAGGGGCGAATCAGAATTTCAGCTACCTGCAGATGGTCCTGGGTTACCTGATCGGCTACGCGATCATTGCCACGGTGCTGATGCCCATTTATTACCGGCACAACGTGACCTCCATCTACGAGTACCTGGATCACCGACTGGGACTGAGGGCCTACAAGAGCGGTGCGGCCTTCTTTCTGATCTCCAGGCTGATCGGCTCGGCATTTCGGATGTACATCGTCGCCATGGTGCTGCACGAATTCGTGTTCAGTCATTATTCCATCCCGTTCTGGATCACCGTACTCATTTCGATCTTTCTGATCTGGGTGTACACTTTCCGCGGAGGGATCAAGACCATCGTGATCAGCGATACCTTTCAGACCTTTTGCCAGCTGGGCTCGCTTGTGTTGACCATCGTCTTTCTCAGTGAGCGTCTGGGCATGGACGTTTTTGGATTTTTAAATACGGTCATGGATTCCCCTTATGGCAAGGTCTTTCATTTTGACAACGGATGGAGCGATTCCAATTATTTTTTCAAGCAACTCATCGGCGGGATGCTCATCGCACTGGTCATGACCGGCCTGGATCAGGACATGATGCAAAAGAACCTGACCTGCCGGAATCTGAAGGAGGCGCAGTGGAACATGTTCAGTTTTTCGGCCCTGCTGTTTGTGGTCAATTTTGCCTTCCTGTCCCTGGGTGCGGGCCTGTATCTGTTTGCGGCGCAGGAGAACATCACTTTGCCAGGGCGATCGGATCAGCTGTTTCCCATGATCGCGTTTGAACACATGAGTGGTTTTGTCACCATACTTTTTTTTCTGGGCCTGGTGGCGTCCAATTACGCCAGTGCGGACTCTGCCCTTGCCTCGCTGACCACCTCTGCCTGTATCGATTTTCTCAACTTCAACGAGGACGAAAGGCCGGAGGCCGTCAAGAAGAAAATCCGGACGCGGGTGCATCTGATTTTTTCCCTTCTGATCTTTGTGGTCATTGTTTTGTTTTACTGGCTCAACAACGATGCGGTCGTCAACAAGATCTTCCAGTTTGCCGGATATACCTATGGTCCCATTTTGGGACTCTTTGCCTTTGCCATCGGCACGGACCGGGAGATCAGGCGGCAGAAATACATACCGCTGGTATGCATC
>CAYXKO010000184.1:0-5502 GCA_964465435.1 uncultured Saprospiraceae bacterium
CTATTCCAAAAAGGAACATCCGGTAATTCCGGGCTTCCTATTGGCCACCGGTCTCCAATTTGAGGATCTCCTGATTTGCCTTGATCGCAGTCATCAAAGCCCCTTCTGACCTTCGGTTCCATTCTTCTACCTTGGGTTCCAGCTCCGGGATCTTCAGGCTGAGCGAATCCAGTTTTTCCTCCGAACCCTTGATCGACTTGCCTTTGTTCACGCCTTCCTCTATGGATTGCAGCAGCTGAGAACCCGCTTTCCATTGATTGTGGTATTCTGCCAGCTGGTCTTTCATCCCCTTCAATCCATTGAATTGTGCATCAAAAGCGATGGTCATTTCCTTTAACCTTTCCTGGTTGGCGGGGCTTAGTGTATGGGATTTGTCCTTGACCTGCTTGACGGCCAGACTCATAATTTCAATGCTGTTAATGTTCTGGTCCAGTTTGGTAACGGACTCATCCAAAATCCTGGTGGCCTCACCCCACTCGTAAACCACCGTTGGCAACTGCTCCTTTAATTTTTTGTCCGTGTCACAGGATGCAATGAGGAAAATCAGAAGCGCAGATAATAAGTAGTATTTCATAAAAATTTCAACTTTGCTGAAAAAGCAAAATTAGTCTCAATTTTGAAAATAGCATCCTCCTTTCCCTGCTAATTTGACTTTGATCCTGATCGGAAACATTTCCAGGTATCAGATCAAATCACCACTTATAAAATCATTGCGATCAGAGCATGATGAAAAGTCTCATTGGATTGAAACTATTGCGCCACACAGGCATACCCCCCGGTAAATAAACCAAGTGGCCAATCTGTTGTTTTAAACAAACCAAGGCAGAGATCAGGCCTTTAAAACCGTTAATCCTTAAAAATTTTACCATGGCATTCAAACTACCGGAATTACCTTATCCCGTCCAGGCGCTGGAACCCTATATCGATCAGCGTACCATGGAGATTCACCACGGCAAGCATCACGCCGCCTATACCAATAACCTCAATGCCGCCATCCAGGGTACACCGATGGATGCTATGAGCATCGAGGAATTGCTCAAAAACCTGGATATGAACAACATGGCCGTCCGAAACAATGGTGGAGGATTTTACAACCACTGTTTGTTTTGGGAGATCATGGCCCCTCCAATGGGCAGCAAGCCCGATGGAGCATTGGCAAAGGCCATCGATGAGCATTTTGGCAGTATTGATGGATTCAAGGAAAAGTTTACCCAGGCTGCCATGACGAGATTTGGTTCAGGCTGGGCCTGGCTGTGTGTACATCCGGGAGGCAAGCTGGACATTTGTTCCACTTCCAACCAGGACAACACCCTGATGCCGGGCATCGGATGTGGCGGCACCCCCATACTCGGGGTCGATGTGTGGGAACACGCCTACTACCTGCACTACCAAATCCGTCGTGCTGATTACATCAACAACTTTTTGGATGTGATCAATTGGGCGCAAGTAGGTCGCAGATACGATTCCGGCAAATAGGCCTCTTTTCGTTCGCGTGAATAAAGTCATGCCCAACCGATCTTTCCAATCACAAATCGAATTTGAACTTTGTCTGGAGGATCTGGGGTCTCTGGATCTGGCCAAACAACAGGGAGTCAGCGAGATCGAGCTTTGCTCGGCCCTGGATGTGGGCGGTGTCACCCCATCTTTCGGATTGATACGGGAAGTAAGGAATTGCTTCAAAGGCGGTCTGGCTGTTTTGATAAGACCGCGGGCAGGTGGATTTCAATACAGTACCCGTGAAAAAGAACTGATGCAAAAGGACGCCGAGTCAGCCCTGGCGCTTGGTGCGGACATGGTCGTGACGGGAGCGTTGGATCATCAAAACGAAATAGACGAATCCTTCCTGGAAAAATTGGCCCGCTCTACGGGAGTGGAAAAAATTTGCTTTCACAGGGCCTTCGATCAGACACCGGCCTGGAGTCGATCCCTGGATACTCTGTTAAACATGGGTATTCCCAGGATTCTTTCCTCAGGAGGATCACAAAATGCAAAGGAGGGGATTCTCACTCTCCGCGCCATGCAGGAAAAGTCCAATGGTAAAATGGTCATTATGGCCGGGGGTGGGATCAGGTCTGACAATTTCCAATTTCTGGTACAAAACAGTGGTTTAAAAAGATTCCACAGTTCATTAAGGCTCAAGGGTCCAGCACAGAATTCCTTTGGCAGTTCGCCGGGCGTGGACGAACAGGAGCTGGAAAAATGCCTCAAAATTCTTCGGGATATCCAAATGTCCCATTGATATCACGTGCCCATTGAATCAATGAAAAAAACAATCCTTTCACACCTGTCTGTTGTTGTTTTGCTGACCATCGTGCTGGCCTCGTGCAGCCGGAGCTTTTGGGCCAAGAGAGGGATGGACCAGGATTCACTGGCAGGAATCCAGGATGACAGCCTGTCCATTCTGAATCGCATTGAAACGCTCGATACCAACAACCTGCCCCTGCTTGAGATCCGGGTCAACATCCACATCATTCCGGACCGGAACGGGAATTTCTATGCCGGAGGGCCGGAAGATGACAAGCCCGTAAACGGGAATGAATATGCCAAAAGGCTGATCAACCACATCAACAGCATTTACAAGGAATTCAAGCCCAGCCCGACCAGCCGCAGCGATTTTGTCGGAGACAGCCGTTTCCGGGTTGTCTTATACTCAGATCCTGCGCAATCCGCAGACAGCTTTGGAGGAGTGTTTTACTGGAACAGCTACCGGGAAATGAAAGGACCCTACGGCGATACCGTGCTCAACATCCTGCTGCGCGAAAACGGAGTCAAGGGGGATTTTAAGCTGAATGGTTCAGCCTGTGGGTTTAGCATGGACGGATGCAATCAGATCACGATGTGGGATGCTTACGACAACATGGCCAATGGAGGGAATTTCGGCTGGTGGTCCTTTGCCAGCAACGCCGTGCACGAGATCGGCCATCTGATGGGTCTCTGTCACAGTTTTTATTGTCAGAACGAATGCCGGGACCTGGATCTGGACCTGGAAGCGGAATGCGTGACCAATCCCTGTTTTGACGATTGCGGGGGGCCCAACATCAAGCACTGCGACAACTGGCATTCAGGAAGCCGGAATGTCATGGGCTACAATGGCAATAACGATGCCATGACTCCCTGTCAATGGAAAACCGCCTACCGGAATGTATATTTTTCCAAGGCTGCTTATATCCGAAAAGTCAAACCAGTCAAATCCTGAAAACCGGGTTTGTCTGCAAGGTCAAAATGCCTCCAATACCGCAGCAATTCCCTGCCCACCGCCTACACAGGCTGTGGCGATCCCATATTTATGGTTTCTTTCTTTGAGTTCGCGCAACAAGGTCATGGTGAGTCTGGCCCCGCTGCAGCCCAGAGGATGTCCCAGTGCAATAGCCCCTCCATTCACATTTACCCCGGCAGGATCAAGACCGGCTTCGCGGATGACGGCAATGGCTTGTGCTGCAAAGGCTTCATTGAGCTCGACCAGGGAAATGTCCGAGATCGACAGGCCTGCCGAGCCAAGAGCCTTGGGAATGGCGGCACAGGGCCCCATGCCCATATAAAGCGGATCCACCCCTGCGACCGAACAGGAAACCAGACGGCCCAAAGGTTGAAGGCCGAGTTCCTCAACCATGCTTTTTGCCATCACCACCACAAAAGCCACCCCATCCGTAGTTTGAGAGGAGTTGCCCGCTGTCACGGAGCCTTTTGCTGAAAAAACGGGTTTAAGCGCAGCAAGTGCTTCAAGGGTTGTATCTGCGCGAATGCCCTCGTCCTGTAAAATGGTTTTGCTCATTTCCCTTTTCTCACCTCCCTCCACGAATACTTCCCGGATTGATACCGGAAATATTTCACGGCCAAAAGCCCCGCGGTCAACAGCTGCCTTGGCCTTGAGATGTGATTCCAGAGAAAACCGATCCTGATCCTCCCGGGTAACCCCGTATTTTGTTGCCACTGCTTCTGCGGTCAATCCCATGCCAATGAGATAATCCGGATGCTCATCAGCCACCTGATAGTTGAGGGCCAGCTTGTACCCCTCCATGGGAATCTGGCTCATGCTTTCGATCCCGCCAGCTACAAAGCAACGCCCCATGCCTGCACGAATTTTTGCAGTAGCCATGGCTATGGTCTCCAGTCCGGATGCGCAATATCGATTGACCGTCACCCCGGGAACAGACTGCCCCAAAGCACGTATGGCGATTTGTCGTCCGACCTGCAAGCCCTGTTCACCTTCGGGATTGGCGCATCCCACCAGCAGGTCATCCACCATGGATGGCTCCAGGCCCTTGGTATTTGCTATTAGTTGGCGAATAATATCTACTGCCAGGTCATCCGAACGCACATTCCTGAAACCGCCTTTTTTAGCCTTGGTAAACGCAGAACGGCCAAACGATACGATGTATGCATCTTCCATAGGATGAAATCTTATCTTAAAAGAATAAAGATACGTTTATTAAACGTGGCACGGGAGGAGGCTATGTTATTTTTGGTTCAATATCCGGATCAGTTCCGGAGCAAGGTCGTATATGGCATCCTGATGAATGAGGCCAAAAGAGCTGTCAAAAACAATCAGGTAACCATGGGCCTTTGCATATTCATTGATGGTCTTTTGAATTTTATCGAGCAAAGGCGTAAACAATTCCTTCCTCTTTTTTTCCAGTGATTCTGTGGCACTGGCCTGGTATTTTCCAATGGCATCCTGCTCCATTTCCAGGTTTTCTTCCAACTCCCGCTTTTTGCTGGCCGGAAGCTGGCCGGTAGCAAGCTCGCTTTTATAGACCTCCATGTTTAATTGGAGCCTTGAAATCATCTTGTCGCCGGTCTCCTTGAGGGCTTGCTCATAACGCGACAATTGTGCAATCAAATCCCTGGTTTCGTGCAAGGAATCCACCAGAGAGGCCGAGTTGACATGCCCAAATTTCTGAGCCTGGGAGACTAATCCAACCAGGCCAAAAATCAGCACCAAACAAAATTTAAGAGCCGATCCCGTCATGCAAGCAGGGGATCAGGACTGTGGATTTGAATCGGAAACGCTCTTCCGGTCAGCCTCGCGCATTCCCTCCTTGATTTCTGTGTTGATGGCGTTTTTTGCACTGTTGAACTCCCGAATTCCGGCGCCCAGGCCCCTCATCAGTTCGGGGATCTTCTTGCCTCCAAAAAGCAAAAGGATCACAAAAACGATGGCCACCATTTCCCAGCCACCCAAGTTTCCAATAAATAACAGATTCATATGATTCCAGATTTAGATTGCAAAGGTACTATTTCTTCAGACCAATCTCCCTCAAACGTTCGTCCAGGTATTCCCCTGCCGTGATGGGGTCGTAGTGCAAAGGATTGTCCCCGGTGACACAGGATGGGAGGCAGCTGAGGTCCATGCTGCTCCTGGGGTGGAGGAAGAAGGGTATCGAGAGTCTGGGCACATGCCAGAGTTCCCGGGGCGGATTCACCACCCGGTGGGTTGTAGACTTCAATACATTGTTGGTGAGCCTCTGGAGCATATCCCCCACGTTGACTACGATTTCATTT
>CAYXKO010000185.1:0-5489 GCA_964465435.1 uncultured Saprospiraceae bacterium
CCTCCAGGTAGGGCAGGGACTCAATGTCCCCGACAGTGCCACCCAGTTCGGTAATGATCACATCGTAATCTTTACCCCCCAGCAGGGTCATTCTTCTTTTGATCTCATCGGTGATATGAGGGATTACCTGGACCGTTTTGCCAAGAAATTCACCGGCTCTCTCCTTGTTTATGACAGTCTGGTAAATTCTGCCGGTCGTAACATTATTCTCCTGAGAAGTTGGCGTGTTGAGAAACCGCTCGTAATGACCCAGGTCCAGATCGGTTTCAGCGCCATCGTCTGTTACATAGCATTCGCCATGTTCATACGGGTTGAGCGTGCCCGGATCGACGTTGATGTAAGGATCAAATTTTTGGATTGTGACCTTGAATCCGTGTCCTTGAAGCAACTTTGCAAGCGAGGCTGCAATAATTCCTTTTCCTAATGATGAAGTTACTCCTCCCGTAACAAATATATACTTGGTCATATCCCTGGTTTCGCTACGGGGTACAAAGGTAATTCATTTGCAGGACAGGTGATAAAATAAATCATGGCTGAAAATCAATGGGGGATGGGCCTGGTTTTGGCAGATACCCATTGATATCCTTTAAAGCCGAGCACTCCCCAAAGGATACCAAGTGAAAATCCGGCCAAAACGTCAAATGGGTAATGGACACCTATGTAAATCTGGGCAAAGCCCACCAGCAAGAACCAGAATATGAACAAGCCGGCACCCCTGGTCCATTTTCGTCTGAAGAAAAGGTAAAAGAAGGTTCCCAATGCCGCATGGTTCGTGGCATGGGAGGATGGAAAACTTTTTCCACCACTGCAGCCTGCCACCGGAACAAATCTGTTTTTGAGCGAGATCTCTTTGCAGGGTCTTTCTCTGCTGATTTTTTTCTTGAGGTAATTACTGGAAAACTGATCTGAAATGGCGACGATTAACAGGCAGGTGACAAGTACGTAAGCCAGCACCTTTTTGTTGTCAAATGCCAGCCAGGCAAGGATAAACACGTACAAAGGCAGCCAAAAATGTTTGTCCCTGACCAGGGCCAACCATAGGTCTAGGGATTGGACCCTGCAGTGATCCTGTATCCACAGAAAGATCCGGTGGTCAATATGATTGATCAGATCAGTCAACTTATCTCATTTTTTGGAACACAGCGATCAATCTGTCGGATTGATCCGGGTGAAAATCCTGGAGATAGTAATCTCCAAACGTATAGATCATTTTTAGTCCAAAACCCGAAAAGAGCTCCTTGATTTCCTTTAAGGAGTAAAGCCAGACCTTTTCCTCAAACTCGTGCATGCCGGAGTGGTCCCGGGCAGTGATCTGTTTGATGATTCGGTTTCCTATTATATTTCGCTTAATCGCGAATTGGATTTCTTCTATATTGATATCCTCGTAGGGCACCAAATGTTTTCTGAGTTTGCGTTCATTCAGATAGTCAAATACCAGGAAGCCACCCGGTTTTATGTTTGCCGAAAGGCTGTACGCGGCTTTCAGTTCGTCGCCTTTCCGGTCGAAATACCCAAAGCTGGTGAAAAGGCTAAGGACAATGTCAAAGTAATTGATCCTGAAAATTCTGCGCATGTCGTGCTTGAAAAAACTCAAATTTTCTTTTTCCCTTTGTCTGGCTGCGGAGATGCAGTCCAGGTTAAGGTCAATGCCAATGACTTCAAGTGCATAGGGTGAGATGGCTTCGGCATGTCTTCCGGATCCGCAGGCGACGTCCAGAATTAATGATTTTTGGTCGGGATTCAGCAACTGGACAATATTTTGGGTAAAAAGGTCAGCTTCTGACTCATTTCTGCCCTGGTAAAGCAGGCGGCAGTATCGAGTGCCAAACCAGTCCTCAAACCATTCTCTTTTTTCCATTTCTTTATTAGCCTCCCCTAAGAAGCGGCCAAATTAATACATTTGCCACACTATATCTTTTACCATGAGTTTGATTGTATCCGTTTCCGGCATTCGGGGCACCATAGGTGGGGCATCCGGCGAAAACCTTACTCCGAGGGATGTTATGGCATTTTGTCTGGCCTATGGTCACCTGCTCAAGACCAAACATCCAAGGCCAAGGGTATGCATTGGAAGGGATGCCAGAATTTCCGGTCCGATGATGGCTTCCATTTCACAGGCGGTACTGAGTTCCATAGGCATCGATGTGCTGGATCTGGGCCTTACGACCACGCCTACCATTGAGATGGCAGTCATGCACCACAAGGCACAGGGGGGTATCATGCTGACAGCCAGTCACAACCCCATGGAATGGAATGCGCTAAAATTGCTGAACGAGCGAGGAGAATTCATTTCACCGGAGGAAGGGGTTTTGATACAAAGAATGTGCTCCGATGAGGCGATCTATAAACAATTTGTTTTGGTGGAAGAGCTTGGCACAACACAATTACTGCAAGGTACCATTGAGGAGCACGTAAACTCCATCCTCAAACTGCCTTATATCCCGGTGGATATGATCCGTGCAGCCAGATTCAAGGTGGTGGCGGATTGTATTAATTCTACCGGGGCAATGGCTCTCCCTGTTTTGTTTGAAGCATTGGGTTGTGACTACAAACTGATCAATGAAAAACCGGATGGGCGTTTTGCTCACAATCCCGAACCTCTTGAAGGGCATTTGGGCGATTTGATCAGAATTTCAAAGGAATCCGGTTCTGATTTGGGGATTGCCGTGGACCCGGATGTTGACCGATTGGCATTGGTGGATGAAAAAGGCCGATATATTGGCGAGGAATACACCCTGGTGACCGCTGCAGATTTTATGCTCAGCAAAAAAGGAGGCCCTGTAGTCAGCAATTTGTCTTCTTCGAGGGCTCTTCGCGATCTGGCCTCATCGTATGCAACCGAATGTTATTATTCACCTGTTGGGGAAGCTCATGTGGTCCATAAAATGAAGGAAGTTGCCGCCGTAATCGGAGGGGAGGGGAACGGAGGAGTCATTTTGCCGGGCCTGCACTACGGAAGGGATGCACTGGCTGGAATTGCACTGGTTTTGGCCAATATGGTTCATAAAGGGAAAACCTTATCCCAACTGAGAGATTCCTATTCCAACTACGTCATGGTCAAGGACAAGATTCAACTCAAATCCTCGACCCATTATGAAGACATTCTTTCAATCCTCATGCAAAAGTACCATAATGAGCAAATTAACACGGAAGATGGGTTGAAAATTGACTTTGAGGAAGGTTGGGTTCATCTTCGGAAATCCAATACGGAGCCGATCATCAGAATTTATTCAGAAGCACTGGCAACCGAAGGTGCAGTTTCACTTGTGCAAAGGATCAAAAAGGATATTGCCGGTTTTATATGATGAGTAGCAAGACGCGGATTTACCTGGACCATGCAGCCACCACCCCAATGAGTCCTACAGTTCTGGAGCTTATGGGTTCTGTCGGGAGCAACTTATTTGGAAATCCTTCCTCGATCCACAGGGAGGGTGCGGCCGCCAAGAGTTTTGTTGAAGAATCCAGGAAACGCGTGGCTGAATACCTCAATGTTTCTGCAGGTCAGCTGATATTTACCTCAGGTGGCACCGAATCGATCAATGCAATAGTCAGGTCTGCAGCCATGGATCTGGGAATCCGCAACTTTATCAGCGGCCCCATTGAACATCCTGCAGCCATGAATTCAATCAAATACTATTCGGAAATCATGGGAGGGCAACATATGGTGCTGCCCACTGATGTCTGGGGGAATGTACAAGCCGCCGATCTTGACCTTGCCCTACAGAAGGCGGGATCCAGATCCCTGGTAAGTCTCATTCACACGCATAACGAAACAGGGTCAATCCAGGATCTGGAAGTTTTTAGGGAAGTATGTCAAAGGCATGGGGCCCTGTTTTTGGCAGATACAGTACAAAGTACAGGCACCCTGCCATTGGACTTAAGTGCGATGGGTATGGATTTTGACTGTGGGTCTGCACATAAGTTCAACGGCCCCAAGGGGGTAGGTTATCTCTATCTCAAAAATCCCGAATTCCTTAAGCCACTGCTTTTGGGCGGTGGGCAAGAGCGGAATCTCAGGGCCAGTACAGAGAATGTCATGGGAATTGCCGGACTGGCCAAGGCCTTTGAGGAGGCGGTACAGGAAATGGATACCCGAAAAAAGATCGTTCTTAAGTTGCACCACAAACTTAGGTCAGGATTGGATTCTCTGGATGCCGGTTTAAGTTATAATACACCGTCAGAGCATTTTCATCCCAAAATTTTGAGTGTCAATTTTCCCTCCAGCAGGCACTCCGAATACCTGCTGATGAATTTGGATATTCAGGGTATTGCTGCCAGTGGAGGGGCGGCGTGTTCTTCCGGTTCTGAAAAGGCATCTCATGTGCTTGCTCATCTTCGCCCCGGACAGGAAGGCAAAACGATCCGTTTTTCTATTTCGCACTTGAACATGGAAGAGGAAATTGACCGGGTGATCGAGGTTTTGGCAGGTCTTTTAAAATCTTGATTTCAGTTTTTTTGCGGGTTGGGGTTTGATAGGATGCATATTTACGCAAACACATTTTAAACAGGAACTTCGATTTATTTCAATTGATCGCAGGTTTTTATATTTGCCCCCGCATGGATCGTACAGAGTTCGTTTGTGGGATTCCTCGTAACTTCAGCCAGATTAGCTCAGTTGGTAGAGCAGCTGATTCGTAATCAGCAGGTCGCGGGTTCAAGTCCCGTGTCTGGCTCTTTTAAGACTCTGAATTTCAGGCAAAAAGATGATTTCAGGTCATTTTTTCTGCCGTGTGTTTTTTCTGAAAATCAATTCCTGGCAAAACCTCAGTTTGGGTTTCTCCACTTTCAGTTTGGAATTTTACAAGCGATCCTGGTATTGGTTATTGATACATCATAAATCTGTAGGGAGTCATCGGATTTTTTTTCCTCCAATGTATACTTCCTCCGCCTTTGCGTTCAGGATATCCTCATCCCTGCACTTCATCAGGTTTTGGTTTAGAATCACAAAATCTGCCAGTTTTCCAGGGCTGATGCTGCCTTTCATATGATCCTCAAAGCTAGCATAGGCATTCCAAAGAGTATAGGAGAGAAGGGCCTCATTCCGCGTAAGCTTTTGATCCGGATAAAATTCAAAATCACTTTCGGGTCTTTTCCGGGTCACCGTTGCATAAATGCAATCAAAGGGATTGATCCTTTCCACGGGAGCATCGGTGCCGTTTGCGAAATGCACACCGGAGCTGACCATGCTCCTCCAAACATAAGCACCGGCTGAAGCTCTCTCCATGCCCAGGCGGCGTTCGACGAATGGCGCGTCGCTTGTGCAATGTATGGCCTGCATGGAGGCAATTACGCCCAAATCGCGAAAGACAGAGATGTCCCGTGGATCGACGTGTTGGGCATGTTCGATCCTCCAGCGGTTATGGGGAGTCACACCCCGCTTTTTGAAAATATTGAGCACCTCGTGATTGGCCCTGTCGCCGATTGCATGCACGCATAGCTGAAGTCCTTTTTTCAAGGCTGAGGCAGCAAGGGAATCCATGGATTCCAGG
>CAYXKO010000186.1:0-5459 GCA_964465435.1 uncultured Saprospiraceae bacterium
ACGGGTGGCTTTGTCGAAGACGTGAACCACTATGTCGAAAAAATCCACGAGCACCCATTTTGCGCCCAATTCTCCCTCGATGTGGCTGGCCCGGAAAGCACTTTCTTCCTTCACTCGTCTGGCCACATTGTTTGCAATGGCTTTTATCTGGGTGGAGCTGTCACCTTCGCAGATGACAAAATACCGTGCCGGCGCATCCGGAATGTGGGTGAGGTTGATCAGTACGATGTTTTTACCTTTGATGTCCTGTATGGCGTCTACGATCAGATCCAATAAAGCGCTTTCGGTACCGGTTTGGGATTTGGGTTGTGATTTGGTCTGTATCAGAATAAAATAATTTAGATTCAATTAATTAGGGCAAAGTTATCATCTCATGTCGAGTTATCAAAATCCTCCTTTTCGCTGCCTGCATCTGAAGGTGACGGGTTCGACGAATGACGATGCTTTGGAACTGGCCTCAAAAACCGCTCCACCTGATGGATTTTGCTTATTTTCTGACTTCCAGACAGGTGGAAGAGGACAATATGGCAGAAAATGGCAGAGTGAGGCGGGAAAAAACCTGTTGGCCAGCTATATCTTCCAGACTGCATTCTTAAAAATAGAGGATGTGTTTAGCCTCCATTTAATGGCCTCTCTTTCAGTTTACCACCATCTAAGCTCTCTGGGCCTCTCCGGCTTAAAGATCAAATGGCCCAATGATATTTTGGTCTCCGGCAGGAAAATCGCCGGAATTCTGATTCAAAACTCACTTAGGGCCAACAACCTGGTCCACACCATAGTGGGCATCGGCCTTAACCTCAACCAGGAAGAATTCTCAGAGGACCTGGATGCGGTTTCTTTGAAGATGTTAACGGGCAGGGATTATGATCCACGCGATCGGGCTGAATCCATTTATGGACATCTGATGCGGCATTTCGAAAAAATAAAAGGGGGTGTCTGGGAGGAAATGCTCCCGGAATACAATGAATCGTTGCTGGGGCTGGAGACCAGGGTGAGCTGTGAGACCCAGGAAGGAAATTTTTTTCATGGTGTCATCAAACGGGTGGACCGGGATGGGAAAATATGGCTGCAGCACGATGGAAAGCTGTTGAATTATGCTTTTGGAGAACTCAGGATCCTGCCGGCATTCCCGGAACCACCCGGCAGACCGGACTAAGGACCTCCCATGGGTCCATTCTGATCAGGCAAATGCGAGGAAAAAAAAATCCGCTGTCAGCATAAGTCTGACAGCGGATGTATGTTAGAATGGGATAATTTAAAAGATCAATGTGCGGATATCAGCATTTTTCGGGTGGCGGTATGGGCACCGGCATCCAGCTGGATATACAACACTCCTGTCATGCCATTGAGTTCATCGCGGCGAATGATCCTTGAGTTCATTCCTTTGTGGCCATCGATCTCCCAGATGCGGATGAGTTTACCCAAGACATCGTAGCAGCTGAGTTTGACCGGACCTTCCTGTGGCAGGAGGAAACGGATCTCAGTGGATGCAGCAAACGGGTTGGGTTCATTTTGAAACAGTTCAAATCCGGATGATGCCATTTGGTTTCCGTCCAGGACAATGCTGTATAATCCGTCTTTGCTGTCATAGGCTTCTGCACGGGTCGGTTGGCTCAGGATCCGGAATCCTGTGAAATCTGTTGATTTTAGGACTGACCGGAATTTGAGTACAAAAAGATCATCTGTCGAAGTGGCCGTCATTCCATTCAACACATCCGGGCTGTCCCAGCTCAAGCTGATCAGACCCTCGCCAAGCAGTTTGAGACCCAGATTGGATTCGGAGAGTGAAAGCATTGAGGATTCAATTCCTTCAAATTCCAACTGGCCCGGGTCGAATTGCAGGGTAAACTGGAAGCCGGTGACAGACTTGAAGTTTGGACTGCGGAAAGCGATCTTCTGGATATCATCCTGGTCGTTTGGCAGGCGAACCGCATATAGCCGTAATTCGGATTTGGACCTGGGACTTTGCTCCGAGAAGGCCCTTGCTAGCGCATCACCGGTCACATCACCTGTTTTGATGGTGATGAAGTCAAGCAGCAATTGCTGTTGTGACAAGGTGATCTCTGCATAATCCGGAGCTCCGAATGGAACAGCCGGGTTTTCAAATTTATGGGAAGACGGTACAAAGGTCCAGCTGTCCGATTTATTGAATTCAGATTGTATGCCGAGTATCAGTTTTCTTATTTCTGAGATGTCTGCAGCCGTAATACTTGATGAACGGTTTACATCCGCTGCCAGCAGACGGTAGGGATCATCTATTTGCTGAAGACCCAGAATGTGCTTCTGGATTCTCACGATATCCTGTGTGCTCACGCCATTCAGCGGATCGTCTTTGCGTATGGGCCTGATCTGATAACTGGTGAACATGGCCAGGTCAGAGAAAGCATAGGGGCTGCCATGCATCTGGCGAAGCATCTGACCGTTGTTGTACAGGCTGATTTCAACAGGGGAGGCTTCCTTGCCTTCGCTGGTTTTGATCAGACCTGAAATCCGGCCTTTGGATGATCCCACATTGGGACAGGTATTGAGGTTATCCTGGATCACGATGAGGGTCTTGCAATAGTCCTTATTGCCGGCTTCATCCTCTACCCACATTTCCACTTCGATGACCAATTCGTCGTTAATCTTGGCATCGACGAAATCCTTGCAACAAACCGTGATGGCATGTTTTGAAGTGTCCCCGTTGAAGTAATACCTGAGTTTATTGGCAGGCGTGCAGTTGTCAAAGCTTGCGACGTTGAGATCAGAAGCCCAGATGTCGATGCAACCCGTGGAAGGCATTGGGACGGTAATGATGGCGGTGTGACAGACCGGAGTAGGGGCCTTGCAGTCCCTGATCTCAAATATTTTGGTGCATGTGCCAACATTTCCGCAGCCATCTGAAACAAACCAGGTGATTCGGTGTGTGCCGATGGGATAGGTTCCGCTTGCGTCAAACGGGTTGCCCGGAAAATCAGCACCGGGATTGTCCCTGTAGGCTGCCTTTTCACCAGCCAGGTACTGAAGTCTGGTCAAAGCACCCACGCGATAGTCGTAGCCACCATGGCTTCCCAGACCATCGTTGTACAAGTCGATCTTATACTCCCAGCTCAGCCAATCCGGAGGCGAGCAAAGGTCTTTTGCATCGGCTGTAAGGGTGATATGCGCTTCGCAAAGTCCGGTTTGGGCATTTTTGTCCGCGATCTCGCAAGGTCCCGACTGACAAGTGACTTCCGGTGCTGTGAGGTCGTGTACCACGATCACCTGTACTCTTTCCCACCTGCCTTTGTTTGGATTGACGTTGGGATCGTATTGACACCAGTCGATCACCACCCATTTTCTGAGCACTTTGAAGCAGGCATCCGTTTCGATCGTATAAATATCGTCTTTATACGTGATGGCGATCAGGGAGCAATGATCCTTGCCGCGATTGACAACTCTGGGTCTTCCCAGCAGGGGATTGTCCGGACTGATATCCGAGCCGCATCCCTTGAGTTCGACCGGTTTGTTTTCGCAAATTCCGTATGGCCAGACCACATCGGAGCGGGTTGTGTCATTGCAGAATTGATAATCCACGTGGAACGGATCACAGTTCACTACCCAGATGTTCTGGGTAGCGCTCACGACGGTACCGTTCGGGCCATTTACAGAAAACACTCTTTGAATAAGTCCCTGTCCGCATTCCCTTTGGTCTACGACCGTGATGGAAGGAGTCGTTCCACAGGCACTCAATACGTAACCATCCAATCCCCAGTCCAGATAATAAAGCGAATCGGGATGTGCAGCTTGAAAATACTTATCATAGAGATCACAGGCCCTTTTTCCTACCGTGCCCGGACGAGCGCCGGGATAGCGCGTCAATGGATTGGGCTCGCAATATGCCTGGCAAACCTTGTCTCTGGTTTTGATTTCCTTTCTCCATTCAAGATCTGCGGATACGGTACCAAAGATCCTGTTGTCCAGTTCATCCAGATCTTCGACATCAAACCAGAAGTCGCAACTGACAACGACATCTGCCGGGGGAACTATGACCGGAGTTGCTTTGTCCTGCACCTCCACTTCCACCATGCAGTCCGAGTATCTGCCGTGAAGATCTCCACCGGGTATCATTCTGGATGGGTGGACAGGACCTTCACCTGGATAAATATCAAACACCCTGAACACGACCATGATGTTTTTGCCGAGGTCGTCGCAGCAAAATTTTACGTGATCATCAAAATAGACCTGGTTTCCATTTACCTTGTCATCGTCGTCGCCATTGGCGCCGCTGCAGGAAACCTTGTTATCAGAAGTGGACCCGTTCAGGGTGCCGAGCAATTCTTCCATCCGAATGGCCTTGAAAAAGACTTCTTCTGCACAATTGTCAAAAGAACCGTCATCAAAGGATTTGACAAAAATTTTGGTGACGGAACCTCCTTTGTCAGGAGTGGGGATCAGGGTCACCACGGTTTTAGTCTGGCAGATGGCCTGAGGAGGAGTGAAATCGTAAACATGCAGGGAGATCTGGTGTCTTGTTTCGTTTCCGCAACAATCGTAGGCGATGATCCAGGCATTGTGCCATCCTTCGGGAATATCCACTACTACAAAGCCGGTCTGGCTGTTGCCAAGCACTGTGCCTTGTTCCACCTCAACGGTGTAGTCGATCTTATCGCTGCAATTATCGGTGAGCCATGGCACGGCCACATCCCACCTTCCTCTGCAGACCCAGGGATCCATGGAGACGTTGAGTTTATCGGGGTAGATCACCTGTGGACCCTTTTTATCCAATATTTTGATGATCTGATCGTGTGTGCGCACTTCTCCCGAGCACCAGTCTATCATGGTCCATCTGCGCAGGATCTTGAAGCATCCTGAAGTGCCCGGATCGCAGGTGCCGGAAGTGATGTCAAAGATCAGGTCTTCGTATGCTGTGGCAATGTTGTTGCATCCTGATGTTCCGGGTCGTCCCGTGCCCAACCACATCACATGCGTGTTGGCTGGCCAGCAAGTACCCGATGAAGACCAGGAAGGGTGAGCAGGATAATAGACCGGATCTGGATTTGGATGACCAAAATTCGGATTTGCCGGATCATTGATATCATTCCATCCCAGAACTCTGGGCAATCTCCTTTCTCCATAGATGTCCGGCAGGCCCGGATTGGCCAGCCAGTAGGCGGAATCCAGCAAATATCCGTCTATGCACTGCGGGGATGCCGTAAGATGTGGTGCAATGTTTTTGTTGCGGTCTATTCTTTCGTCGCAAAGCAAGCTCTGCCTGTCTGAATCATCAAAATCAGATGGCAGGGTTATGTGATCGAGGTCGCCATTCAGGATGGTAATTAACTGAATACAGCTTGAGCTCTTGCCGAAATCATCTGTTGCCGTCCAGGTCCTTCTGATGATGGACTGGTAGTTTTGCAAACAGGAACCCCGGGTGATTTCATCTTTGTAATTCAAGGTGTAGCCGCCACAGTTTTCGACAACGACCGGAACACCGGTGA
>CAYXKO010000187.1:0-5438 GCA_964465435.1 uncultured Saprospiraceae bacterium
CTTTGTCTTGAGCATACGTATATAAAATTAGCTCATCGGTCCAGATGATATTGATCATGTGAACTGGGCAAAATGACTCGTGTTACTGTCAGAATTTGACGAAGCGCTCAGTGACGAAGGTGCTGCCCTGTAAAGCTGAAAGCTGATACACACCCGGCGCCAGGAAACTGATGTCCGCGGCATCCCCGCCCAGGGTCAGGGTCCTGAGGTTTCCATCTGCTCCGGCAATCTGAAGGGATGTCAGCTGATGCCCGGGCTTTAGCAGCAGCTGGTCTGTCGCCATATTGGAAACAAGGATCCCCGCTGGCTTGGAGGCATTTTTGGTGCTGCTGACGCGGCTGTAGTCAAAGATGAAATAACCGGGACTGATGCCCGCCTGGAACTCCTCGCGGACCTTGAAACTGCGGTCCATCAGATAAACCTTGCCGAAAGAAAAGAAATCCGTCTCCGCTCCGGCGATCGTCTGACTGCGCGCATCGTAGCTCAGTCCGTAATAACTGGCGGTGGTGCCCGTATAAGGGCCCGCCTGACCGGTGAGGATATCGTAGGCGCCAATGTCTGTTTTACCGCTTTCCTGATATAAAATGGCTGATCCCACCAGTACGGATGTGCCGCAAAGCGAACTGACATTGGGCAAACGGGTGGTGCTGCTCAATGTCAATCCGTTCAGATCGACCCTCGAGATGGTGCTTCCATCCGTAAAATTGCGGTTGTTGAGCGTGAATAGCTCGTCGCCGTGCAGCATCAGGTTTTCGGGATTTTTTCCCTCGTCGCCCAGGTCGATGGTGCCGGTCCATTCCAGTTTTTTCAGATCGATCACCAGGACCTTGCCCACTTCGTTTCCGAAGTCAAAGCCGTTGTTGACCGCAATGTATGCCAGGTCTTTGCTCACCGCGATGTTTTCTGTGGTAAAATTCAATTTTGCGGCAGGAATCTCAAACTTCAGATCAAAACTGTTTTTGTCGTAGATCTGCACATAGGCTGAAAGGGGCTGCAGGTATTCCCCGCGCGTCACGATCAGCAGGTCTCCGTATGGCAGGATCCTGCGGACACCTGAAAGATTGAATTCGGAGATCAGTGCATCATCCTGCAGACGATACCGCAGGATCTTGCGGTCTGCGGCCACCCAATAGCTGTCTCCATCGGGTTGGAGGTCGGAGGCAAAGCGCATATCCGGTATGTCGAATAGTTTTTTGTATTGCTTGTCGTTGAGCGAATAGGCCCCAATGCTCACGGGTTCCAGGATCTTTCCGGTCTGAAAGTCCACGGCGCCTTCGTTTAGAACCAGGACCCTTTGACCGGATATCGAAACCAAGAAACTCACAATCAGGCAAATAGTATAGATAAGAGATTTCATCAGATTATAATTTGCGACAAATATAGTTCAATAGTCAAAGCCAATATGGAAGCCCTTTAAATCTATGAGAAATACCTGGCGAAATAATTCGTGATTTTACTTCACAGAGATTCCATTGGATCAAATACCCGACCCTTTAGCTAAAATTTGCCCTTTTAATATCTCCGCCAATACAGCCTGTGCGGCCCACACTTTATTAGCTGCCTGATTTTTAGCCAGACAATCCTGATGATCCATAATTTCATCGCTAACCTCCACATTCCGACGCACGGGCAGGCTATGCAAAAGTTTGGCTTTGTTCGTCAGTTTCAGATGATCCAGGGTCATCATCCATTCATGAGCACTTCCATGCACCTTTCCATAATCCCGGTAGGAGCACCAATTCTTCATATAGACGAAATCAGCATTTTCCAATGCTTCCTTTTGATCATAAGTGACCCTTGCTCCGCAAAGAAAGGATTCATTCAGTTCAAAACCCTCTGGCTGGGCAACAACAAAGTCTGCCTGTCCCCAGGCGCAAATCCATTCAGAAAAGCTATTGGCCACGCACTGAGCGATAGGTTTTACGTGGGGAGCCCAGGTCATGGCTATTTTCGGCCTTCGACCTTCGGGTAAAAATTCGCGGATGGTCATCAGATCTGCCAGACTCTGCAAGGGGTGGACTGTAGCAGTTTCCAGACTCAGCACCGGTCTGCCGCCATATTTCATGAGACTATGGATCACGTGCTCGCTGTAATCCAAAGTCCTGTCCCTGAGAGATGGGAAGGTGCGCACACCGATAAGGTCAAAGTATCCACCCATCACTGGTGCAGCATCCCTTATGTGCTCCACATTGCTCCCATCCATTATGGCTCCTTCTCTAAATTCAAGTGGCCAATTATCCGCCCCAACATTGAGTACATAGCATTCCATTCCCAGATTGTTGGCTGCTATTTGCGTACTGACCCGGGTTCGAAGACTGGGATTCATAAACAGAAGTCCCAGCTTTTTGCCTGATCCCAAATTTCGCTCAGCAAGAGGCTCACGTTTAAACATAAGTGCCTGTTCCAGCAAGTGGTGAATATTCTCTACGTCATGAACTGAGAATAGGTTCTTCATTTGATCAGTTTGATTGGATTGTTATAAAAAAATTGAGAAAAAATGATCAGTTCTGGAAATTTTGCAACGAATAGGCTCCTTGTTTAATTTGAATTTTCTGAAAAAAAATAGAATCACCTTTCACCGATAATAGGAAAGTACAAAATTCGAATTCCAGGAAAACCCAATATTTACTCAATTCCCCTTGAACTCCGGCTTCCTTTTTTCGAGAAAAGCATTGATGCCCTCCCGAAAGTCATGAGTGGCACCCGCCTCGATCTGGTATTTCAGTTCGCATCCCAGCTGCTGCTCCAGATCGTTGGAAAATGATTCGTTGAGCGCAAACTTGGTGAGCGCCAGGGCGCGCGTGGGCATGAGGGAGATAGCATGTGTCAGTTTTTTGTATTCACCTTCAAACTGATCAGCAGGAAACACCTTGTACACCATGCCCATGCGGAGCGCTTCCTCGGCAGACACCTTGTCTCCGGTCATCATCAGTGCGGATGCCCTGCCCCACCCGATCAGCCTGGGCAGCATAAACGTGCCGCTGCAATCCGGGATCAAACCGATCTTTCCAAATGCCTGTATGAAGGAGGCCGCCTCACTGGCCAGCACGATGTCACAGGCGAATGCAAGGTTGGCGCCCGCGCCGGCGGCAACGCCATTCACGGCGGCGATCACGGGCTTGGGCAAGCGGCGGATCTTCAGGATGATGGGATTGTAGTGCTCATCCAGAATCGTCCTGATCTCAGGACCCTGCGGGTCGGTGGCTTCCTTGAGGTCCTGGCCGGCCGAAAAGGCCTTTCCATGACCGGATATGCACACGGCCCTGACGGAGCTATCTTCGGCACATTCGTCCAGTGCATGCTGGAGTGCAAGGGACATCTCGCGGTTGAAACTGTTGAATACCTCGGGGCGGTTCAGATAGATGAATTCGCAGTGTTCCTGGCGTTGGATTTCCAAAGGGGTCATACCGGATCTGATTTAGTTGAGTTGGATGAATTTGGCAAGGTCGCTGGTTCCGGACAAGCGGAAGTTGAGGGAGAAGGTGATCTCCTTCCAGTAATTGTGGTTGCCCATTTGTCTGTACTGGTCGCGAATGGCCTTGCTGTGAAAGACCGGAAAATAGATATTGAAAAACCGGTCTCCCAGTCGCAGGTTGATCCCGCCGCTCGCAAGCAGGTTGGGATCGCCCGGATCGTAGCTGTGCACATAGGCCATGTCGAAGTAAGGACGCAGGATTCCTCCAACCCTGCGAATGGGCAGGTCGCTGCTCAGGTTGACCGCGGCCAGAAAACTGTTTGTATTGCCCAGGTTATTCCTTTGCGCCACGCCAGGTGCGAGTTTCATGCCTCCCTGACGGATCATGACCTGTTGGGACCAGAGCCCGTCGTATTCGGATCTTCCCAGGAATAAATTTTCGTTGGTATAATCGTGATAGCCCTGGAAGGCAGCGCCCGCCGAACCCCGCACCAGATTGTTCTCAGAGCGGGCAGCATAGGATCTTGACTTCATCTCGGTGTTGACCGGGAAGAAAGATGCGGCCGTGCGCCACTCAAAGTACCTGCCTTTTCTGAAGCGTATCTTCTGGACGAATTCCGCATCGACGCGCAGATAACGGGCTTTCCGGTCTGCTATGTCGTAGGACTGAAACTGCGCCAGTACCATCAGGCTTCTGGGATGGAGGATGTGTGGGTCCACAAAGCTGTACCTCATCTCCTGGATGAAATAATTCTTCTTTTCCGTTTGCACGTCCTGACCGGTATCCACAGAGGCGATGACCTCATCGCTGATCAGGTGAAAGGTATACCTGAGCCTGCTGTCCTGCAAAAGGGCAGGACGGGTGCGGAAAGTCAGTTCAGCGTATGGAGACCATTGCATGTAATTCAGATCCTTCTTCAGGAGCTCGTTGTAGCCATATCGCTTGGCGTTCCATCCGATTTTGAGTTGACGAACCCTGCCTCCGTCAAAAAAGCTGTTGTAGTAAAATTGGTTCCAGCCCGCCCAGGTCTTGTTGCCAAATGAATAAAAGGGCATGAGTGCAAACCTCCACTTGCGCGGGGGAAACCAGGGTTGCGAAATGTAGGCTCCCAGCATCCAGCCGTTGTAGGCATTCCAACCCAGGACAGGCGAAATGCCGACCTCTGTCCGGTATGGGTCGTCCAAGGGGGCCAATGGTTTGATGCGAATGGGTTCGATGGTCCTGAAAGCGCCTTTGGTGCGGATGCTGTTGTTGTGGCGGTAGAGTTCATAGGTCTCGCCCCCAGCGTCTATGCGCAGCTGATCGTAATCGCCTTCGGGAAAGCTGATTTTGCGGCTTCCCTTAAATCCGTCAAAGGTCTCGGTGACCACGATCTCTTCTTTCTTTAATCCGGAGATGCTCACAGGAGAGGCCACCCCTCCGCAGTTGTGCAGCTTCAGCTCATAGGATTTTCCTTTCTTCTTTACCCCGCATACGGCATAGTCGATTTTGCGATCCGAGACGAGGAGCTGCTTGAAGAACCAGTCCAGATTCTTGCTGCTGTTGTTTTTGAATTCGGCCTCGAAATCTTCGGGATAGGGATGCCTGAATTTCCACTTGTTGTAATATCCCTTCATGATGCGGTCAAACTCCTCCGTGCCCAGATACTCCTCCACTGTCCTGACCAGCTTGGGGGCCCTGCTGTACACATCCAATCCGTAGTTGGCGGCCATAAAATCCTCGGAGTGTTGTCCGGGATGCTGGTCCATATTCAGTCTGGCCAGTGCCAGGTACATCAGCTCTTCGGAATCAACGGGTCCCAGCCATCGGCTTAAAGGAAATCCGGAAAAACTCGCCTGGGCCGGGTAGTATTCATCCATGTAGCGTTTCTCGTAATAGGTGTTGATGCTCTCGTCCATAAAGGGATGCTCCCGTTCGTTGGAGGCGAGGATGCCGTAAAACCAGTTGTGACCTACTTCGTGGGTGATCACCTCATCCAGGGATGACTCGGAGCCTGCGCTGCCGATCACGGTGATCATGGGG
>CAYXKO010000188.1:0-5383 GCA_964465435.1 uncultured Saprospiraceae bacterium
TAACATGTAAAAGTAGCTATTTCCCTCATACCACCAAATAAGTGAGCCTCCAAGTACCTGAAACCAACGAAAAACCGGGGCCTAAATTGCACATTACCTTACCTTTGCACCCACAAGCCCTGCACATGATCAGATTAGTCATCCTGGCACTTGCCATTTACGGCCTTTACATGCTTTTCTTCCAGAAAAAGCAGATCAAACCTGAAAACGGGCGAGGCAAGGAAAACAGAACCAGTGAGTACACCGATTACGAAGAAATAAAATAAATAAGCTTGCAAGAACTATCCTCCCTCATCCTGTACAAGGACCATCATTTCCTGGCTGCTGCCAAGCCCCCGCTTATGCCGGTCCAGGAAGACCAATCCGGAGATGCAAGCCTGCAAAGACTTATGAGCGCCTACGTTAAGCATGACTTGTATTTGTGCCAACGCATTGACAGACCCGTGTCCGGACTGGTTTTGTTTGGCCAATCTGCACAGGACCAGGCCAGCTTTCAGGAGCTCATGGAACTCAGAAAAGTCAATAAGTACTATCTGGCATTGGTCCCGGTCATTGCAGATGAAGGAGTTGTCCAATTGAAAAACGGATTGATCCACGATGCCAAACAGCATAAGGCTTTTATTTCCAGTGAACCGGATGCCCGCATTGCGACACTGGAATACCGCGTACTGGCTCAGCTCGAGCGCTATTCCATACTGATGGTCAAAACCCAAACCGGCAGATTTCACCAGATACGCTGCCAGTTGGCAGCCGCAGGAATGCCCATCAAAGGCGACGTCAAATATGGCGGACGAAGGGCTAACAAAGACAGGTCCATTGGCCTTCATGCCTGGAAGCTTTCCTTTGTCCATCCCAATACAAAACAAATTCTCGACCTGGAAGCGCCCATTCCCGACCACGACATTTGGACCAGTGTGAAGCACGCCCTGGAAAACAACAAAAAAGAAGAATAGTAACATGAACCGAACAGAGATAAAAGAATTTGGTGAATTTAAATTGATCGATCACCTCACAGAACACTTTGTCCTGCACCACGACACCAGCCTGCTGGGCGTCGGTGATGACGCAGCGGTGATCCGGGCAGGAGACCAGGATCTGCTGGTAACCACCGACCTGATGGTGGAAGGCATTCACTTTGATCTGATGTATTTTCCCCTCAAACATTTGGGCTATAAAGCAGTCATCAGCAATCTGTCTGACATTTGTGCCATGAACGGTGTGGCAGAGCAGATCACAGTTTCCATTGCCATGTCCAACCGTTTTTCTGTCGAGGCCCTGGAAGAATTGTATGCAGGAATCAAGACTGCCTGTGACCTGTACAAGATAGATCTCATTGGAGGGGACACAAGCAGCAGCCAAAAGGGACTGATTATTTCCGTAACTGCCATTGGCCGGCAGAAGCCTGAGAAAATCACCTACCGGAGTGGTGCCAAGCCGGGTGACTTCATCGTTGTGACGGGTGATCTGGGTGGAGCATACCTCGGACTGCAGCTGCTGGAACGCGAAAAACAGATTTACCTATCCGATCCCAACATCAAGCCTCAGCTGGAAGAGCACAGATTCGCGGTGGAGCGTTTCCTGAAGCCCGAGGCCAGAAAAGACATCATCAGCCTGATGGAAAGAATCGGTCTGGTCCCTACCGCCATGATCGACCTCTCAGACGGTCTGTCTTCGGACCTGATGCATATCTGCCGAAAATCAGGAGTAGGGGCGGTTTTGGAAGATCAGCTTTTACCCATCCAAAACGAAGCCAAACAACTGGCTCTGGAGTTCCATTTGGACCCGGGTGTTTGCGCACTCAATGGCGGAGAGGATTACGAACTCCTGATGTGCGTCAATCCCCAGGACTACGAAAAGATCAAATACCTGCCCGGCTTCAGTTACGTCGGTGAGATCTTGCCCGCGGATGCCGGAATCAAGCTCAAAACCTCATCCGGCAAGGAACATCCGCTCCAGGCCCAGGGCTGGACGCATTTTTAAGGCAGATTGTCAATGAATCTTTGTGAGGCGGCGATGAATTGGCATGGCCAATAAACGGTTTTCGCATACCTTTGCGCCTTCAATCAAAAAATAAAAATATGTACAGGACACATGATTGCGGAGCGTTGCGCATAGAGCATGTCGGACAGGAAGTTACACTGGCCGGATGGGTCCAGGCGACCCGCAATCTCGGTGGGCTTACCTTTATCGATCTCAGGGACCGTTACGGGATTACTCAACTGTCCTTCAACATGGAGGTCAATCCCGATCTTTGCCAGGAAGCCCGTCGTTGTGGCCGTGAATATGTGGTCCGGGCAAGCGGTATCGTGCGGGAAAGAAGCAGCAAAAACCCCAACAGGCCAACCGGTGAAATCGAGATCGAAGTCAGACGTCTGGACATCCTGAATTCATCTGTGATTCCCCCTTTCACCATAGAAGACGAAACGGATGGCGGCGATGAATTGCGCATGAAGTACCGGTACCTGGACATCCGTCGTTCACCGGTCCGGGAAAAACTGATCTTCCGTCACAGGATCGCGCTTGAAACGAGAAAATATCTCAGCGAACTGGGTTTTCTTGAAATCGAAACTCCCTACCTGATCAAATCCACTCCTGAAGGCGCAAGGGATTTCATAGTTCCCAGCCGTATGAATCCCGGACAATGGTATGCGCTTCCCCAATCGCCGCAGACCTTCAAACAAATCCTGATGGTGGGAGGAATGGATCGCTATTTCCAGATCGTCCGTTGCTTCCGGGATGAAGACCTGAGGGCTGACCGCCAACCTGAATTTACTCAGATTGACTGCGAAATGGCCTTTGTGGAACGAGAGGACGTCTTACAGACTTTTGAGGGAATGATGAGACAGCTCTTCCGGCAAACCATGGGAGTCGAACTACCCGAATTCCCAAGGATGAGTTATGACGAAGCCATGGAATCCTATGGATCGGACAAGCCGGATCTGCGCATTGACATGAAATTTGTTGCGTTGGAAAGCCTTCGCGGATCGGGATTTCAGGTTATAGACTCTGCCCCCTTTATGCGGGGTATTGTGGTGAAGGGTCTCGAAGAAAAATTCACCAACAAGGAGATCAACGAACTAACCGAATGGGTCAAACGACCTCAAATCGGTGCCAAGGGAATGATGTACATCCGGTATAGTCCCGATGGCGTAAAGTCCTCCATTCTCAAATTTTACAGCGAGGAAAAGCTCAGGGAAATAGGCCATTCCGCAGGCGCAAGCACAGGCGATGTGGTCCTGATCCTGACCGGAGAAAAAGAGGCGGTCCTGAAACAATTGGGAGAACTGAGACTGGAAGTGGCACGGAGATTCGATCTGATACCCAGGTCGGTGTTCAAACCGCTTTGGGTCCTGGACTTCCCATTGGTAGAATGGGATGAAGAATCAGGCAGATTTTTTGCCATGCACCACCCATTTACAAGCCCGCTGCCTCAGGATATGCAAAAATTGGAATCCTCCGACCGAAACACCCTTTTGTCGATCCGTGCTGCAGCCTACGATATGGTGATCAATGGAGCAGAACTCGGAGGCGGTTCGATCCGCATCCACGACAGGACACTTCAGGAAAAGAATTTCCAGTTGCTGGGTTTTACCAAGGAGGAAGCGGAGCGTCAGTTTGGATTTCTGATGGGAGCTTTCGAACATGGTGCACCTCCTCATGGCGGCATTGCATTTGGCCTCGACCGCGTTTGTGCCATCATGCAGGGAAGCACCTCGATCCGGGATTACATCGCATTTCCCAAAAACAATCAGGGGCGGGATATGATGATCGATGCACCTTCAGAGATAGATCCCAGGCAATTGAAAGAATTGGGAATCTGAACCTTCAATCAGTAAATCAAAGGGAGGTCCAGAAAGTAATTTCTCAGACCAGTTCCTTTCTCAAACGGGCAACGGGAATGTTCATTTGCTCGCGGTACTTTGCAATGGTGCGACGGGCAATGTTGTAACCCTTCCGGAGCAGCATTTCCTTTAATTTTTCATCGCTGAGGGGCTTTCTCTTGCTTTCTTTGAGGATCATCTCAGAGAGGATTTTCTTGACTTCAAGGGTGGAAACCTCGTCGCCTTCCTCAGTCTGCAGAGATTCAGAGAAAAATTCTTTCAATCTTTTGGTCCCGAATTCGGTCTGGACAAATTTGCTGTTTGCAACCCTGGAAACCGTGGATATATCGAGGCCCGTGATATCCGCAATGTCTTTGAGGATCATGGGCTTGATCTTCTTCTGGTCGCCTGTCAGGAAATATTCCTGCTGGAACTGCATGATGGCATACATGGTCCTGTACAATGTATCCTGCCTCTGGCGAATGGCGTCAATGAACCACTTGGCACTTTCGATCTTTTGCTTGATGAACATGACTGCCTCCTTTTCCTTCCTGCCATTGTTGCCTGCGCGCTTCTGATCGTTGTAATCCCTCAACATTTCCATGTAGTGTTCATTGATCTTCAGGTCGGGGGCATTTTTGGAATTGATGACGAGTTCAAGCTCACCATCCCGGTTCTGAACCGTAAAATCCGGCACGATGTAATGTCCTATCACGGAATTGACAGACAAGGGGTCCACATATCCGGAGGAAGGCTTTGGATTCAGTTTCAGGATCTCATCCATAGCCGCCTTTAACTGCGGTTCTGTCAGACCAAGCGACCGCTGCATCCTGCTGTAATGCTTTTTGGTGAACTCCTCAAAAAACCTTTCCAGGATCGTTTCGGCAAGCTTAAGCGCCTTGAGTTTCAAACGGGAAGACTCAGTCTTGATCTTTGCACGTACCTGAATGAGCAAACATTCCTGAAGATCCCTCGCTCCTACGCCGGGGGGATCAAAGGACTGAATCATTTTCAGGATGGACTGAATTTCAGCTTCGTTGGTGTCTATGTTCTGGGAGAAAATCAGGTCGTCAATTATTGCCGTCGGCTCCCTGCGCAGATAACCGTCATCATCGATGGATCCGACGATCTGCAGAGCGATCTTGTACTGATCCTCAGTCCTTAGGGGAAGCAGTCCGATCTGACGCTCCAGATGATCGTGGAAGGTGTTCTCTACCGCGTAGGGAACTGATTTCTGTTCTTCTGTTTCCCCGGAATAGTCATCGGTCCTGTATTTGTAGGATGCAGTATCGTCTTCCAGATAATTATTGAGGTATTCCTCAAAATCATCACCAGATGATTCCAGCATGGGATCTTTTTCTTCAAATTCCTGGGCGCTTTCGCTAAAATCGTCGGCAGAGGTATCACTTTCTGACTGAATTTCAAAGCGTTCCGTATCATCCTCCATTTCATTTCCCTCCTCCAGGGCCGGATTCTGCTCCAACTCCTCCTTGATCCTTTGATCCAGAATGGCGGTGGGAATCTGCAGCAGCTTCATCAACTGGATCTGCTGCGGGGAGAGC
>CAYXKO010000189.1:0-5373 GCA_964465435.1 uncultured Saprospiraceae bacterium
GACGACATGGTATGGCAGGATTGGTTCAAATGGTGGCCAGTATCCAGGCAGCTTGTTCCGGCTTGCCATCTTCAAATCGCTTCTGCGCCAGAATATGAAGATTCCGGGTTAGATCATCGGTCTGGAGTACTGAATTATATTCCTCGTCAGAGGCGAGATTTTCCCTGGCTTGGGTGCGGGCAGGCCAGGCACGCATCCCGGACAAATAACCGACCAGGTTGGCGGTCAGGATTCCGCTGGTCCGCACGTGGTCCGGCAGGTTCGGGTAACCCACCACGGGCAGCTGCTGACTCTGAGGCAGGGCCATCACGGCCGCTCCGCTGGCCCTTACGTAGAACGCACGCCCCATCCTGCCCATCAGGTCTATTTTGTGGGGATCGATCTTGTGATTTTCATCCAGCACGGCATCGCTGATGTGCATACACAGTACGTTGAGTATGATCAGATGCCCGGCTCCTCCCTGATCTCCCAGCGTGATGATTTCCTGAACCCTGCACTCCATGTTTACAGGACTCTCAGCCACCAGCGGGGCTTTTACCAGTGAGGCCGGAACGGGTGTGAGTCCTGATTCTTCAAATTCACTGACTTCCTTGGGAAAGTCCACGCTGCAAACCATCATCTGCCGGACGATCTCGTAGTTAACCACATTGACCACGCATTCGCGCGTAGCCAGGATGTTGTGGAGGGTGTCCTTGGTCGTATTGCCTTCCACCCTTCTGTTGGAAGAAAAGACCAGGATGGGCGGATTGCTGCTAAAAGCATTAAAAAAACTGTACGGAGCAAGGTTGGTGCGCCCTTCCTCGTCCACGGTACTTACGAAGGCTATTGGCCTGGGCGCAACACTGCCCAAAAGGTATTGGTGCAAATCTCCCGTGGACAAGGTACCTGGTATGATGGTCTTTTTCATAAACGATGATTTGTCTGTACCGGCAGATCCCGGTCTTCCGCTACCGGGGCAAAAGTAGCAAAACAAAGGAGTTTTAAACCAGACACATCCATTCAATAATCGCCTCAGGACTTCCAAAAATCATCACAGGTCCATTTCTGGTAAAAAATAAACAATCAAGGGATTTCTCACTACCTTTCGCATCCTAGCTCAAACGAGATCCTACCATGAAGCTGCTTCACCTACAGGCCCTGCGGGGACCCAATATTTTCAGCCTTGACCACAGACTGATCCAGATGCGCATTGACCTCGAACTGGATAATCCGGCTCCTCAGTCTGGCGAAATTTTTAAAAGCAAGAACCATGCAATAGCCAGACTGCTGGAATTGGCTGATCTGGTCCTGGAATTGCAAAATCGTGCCGGTTATCCGGTGTCCCACAGATTTGTCCTGCCCACCTCAGACCCCGGCGTATGCAGGGTTTTTTACGAATATCTTTCTGAGGATGCAGGGATCGAAGCAGGCAAGGCCGCTTTTCGCCATTTGGGCGAAACTCAGGATTTGGGACAAATTGATTCTACGATATCCGAATTGAATCATAACAGGCAAACAGAAGATCCGGTCAATAAGGAATTCAGCAAAAGCCTGAATCCACGCAGGATCCCTGTCCTGGCCGTCACGGGCACCAATGGAAAGACCACCACCACCCGGCTGATCGCACACATCTGCAGCACCGCAGGAAAAAACACGGGCTTCACGACCAGCGATGGCATTTACATCCGGGGGGAGATGATTGAAAAGGGAGATACCACCGGGCCTGCAAGTGCCAGGCAGGTGCTGGAGCACCCGGATGTGGACACGGCAGTCCTGGAAACTGCACGAGGAGGAATCCTTAGGGCAGGGCTCGCCTTCGACTGCTGCGACGTGGCCGTGGTGACCAATGTCCAGCCAGATCATCTGGGCCTGGGCGACATTCATACGGTAGAAGAGATGGCCAGGGTCAAAAGACTGATTTTAGACGTACTCAAACCCGGAGGGTGGGCTGTCCTGAACCACGACAACCATCACACCCGCCAGATGTGCGAACGCCGGGATATCCAATATGCCTGGTTTAGCCTGGAACAGGCCAAAATGCCCGACGGTCAGTCTGGCCTCTGGGCCGGCATTCTGGATGAACACCTCGTCGTCCAAAATGAACAGGGGGCGGTTTTCTCAATTTTCCTTCGCGATATACCCATCACCTTTCATGGCACCGTGCCGTTCATGATCGCAAACGCCATGGCCGCAGTCCTGGCTTGCCATGCCTTTGGGATCAGCGAAAAGGACATACGCCGGGGACTGGCCAGCTTTCACGCCTCCGCAGAACAAACACCGGGCAGGCTCAATATTTTTGACTTTCACCGGTTCAAGGTCATGGTTGACTTTGCACACAATCCCGACGGCTTCGCCGGGGTGCGCGATTTTCTGAAACACGTGGATTCGCCTTTTAAAATTGGCATCATCACCGGTACCGGAGACCGGCCGGATGCATCGATTGTGGAACTGGGCAGACTCAGCGCAGAGATGTTTGATCACATCGTCATACACCAGGCAAAATTCCACCGGGGACGCCAACCGCAGGAGATCGTGGACCTGCTGATACAGGGCATCCGCTCATTCGATCCTTCGATACCCTGGGAATATTTGCCGGATGAACAGGAACCCCTTGCCTACGCGATCTCAAAGGCAAAAGAAGACAGCTTCATCACGGCCCTGAGCGATGTTCTCAACGACCCCATCCGGCTGATCCGTTCTTATCAGCAGAATCCCAACCTGAACAAGCCCTGAATTCAGTTTTTCAATCAGTAAAAAAACCTTTGTACGCCCAGACTGTAGATGGGATAATAGTGCACCCAGGATCTGTTGATCAAAGGAAACCCGACAGACAATTCCATCCTCAGGTTTGACCCGAAAACCCTTTGTATGCCGGGGTGTATCTCCAGGTAATGTCCGGCCCCGAATGCCGGGTTTTCGGTGGGAATCGCCCTGCCGCCATAGTAAAACTCAGCCTGCCCCCATCTGCTGCCTATGAACTCGAGGTAAAGGGTGGTATTGGCCTCGTCATAATCGCTGGTGCGGTTGCCCTGGATCAGATATCCCAAAGAAAGGCTGTAGCGCATTCCATTGCCATAGGACATCCTTCTTTCTACAGACAAACCGCTGACCGGATCCGCACTGTGCTCGCGATAATCTGACGGCATCATTCCTGCCAGGGTAAAACTCGATGCAAATCTGTTTTTGAGCAGGCTGACGATCATACCGGCTCCCCATCCTTTGTTGTCGTGCAGGAGATTGGGTTCCGCCTCATCGTGCGCCTGATGCACCCATGAGCCTTCAAAAATCATCGCCATGCGGACATGGCTGTTTCTGCCGTCGAGGCTCAAACAACGGTACTTGGCCATCAGGTGAAATCCATTCCAGTTCATGGGATAAACCTGTCCGCGCTGTACGCGTCGGGTAAAATAATACGGGCTACCGCCACTCGGATGAACATGGGATACCAGGTCAGGAGGCAGTTTTTGGGAATGATGGTTGGAAGCGGTCCCGGACAGATAGAGGCTCAATCTCGAATTCACCCCATACATCAGCCTGGCCCCTGTCATCAGTTTGAGCGTCCGGATTTCGTAATTGCCGTCGCTATACAACCTAAGCCCCCAAACTCCTGCAGGCAGGGTGTTGGCGGCCTCGGAAAGAGGAAAAAGCTCCTGAGCTCCCAATGCGGACTGAATGAACAGCAATCCTATGACAAGGTATTTTTTCACTGGATCAGGATAAATCTATCTTTCAAGCTCATTTTCTCTATTGAATACCGCACGAGGACCTCTCTTCTTTCGGACTCGGGAAGAAATTTCTTGGCGATCACTTTCATTTCAGCCTCCGCACGTCCGGTCGGCAGGTCGCCCTTCAAAATCCCATACTCCGAACCCGCCCATTCGATCTGGCCTTCAGACAGGACCCGAAAATCAGTGGACCTGAGGCGGACCCGAAAATCCCTGACCGAAAAGCCGGCCTTGAAAACCGCCCTCACCAATTTTTCCGGTACAAATCCACGTTCCTGGGAAATCAACACAGCCGCTTCTGTTCCCGGAATATCCATAATCACATCCTTTACAAAAGGTAATTTGCGAATCTGCATCTCCACACTTCTGGCACAGGCCGAACAGGTAAGGCCATTGATCCCCATCTTGACGAGAATGGATTGTGCACGTACCAGACCGGGCATTAAAAAACATACCAGGCACAAAAAAATAAAGACTCTGGATAGAAACATCCCAGTTAAAACGCTGGCACCGGAACCAAGGTTTTTGCCTGCAGGGTAAAATTATCGGGCGATGGTCACATCTCCTCTTCTCCACTGGGGAGCCTCCCCTTCTGCCTGATACTGGATCGCATAGGTGTACACCCCCGGCTGCAGATCGCGTCCTTTGAAGGTGCCATCCCAGCGCACGTTGTCTCCGATGCCACTGCCTTTTCTTTCGTAAACAAGGTTTCCCCAACGGTCGAAGATCATCATTTGATTGATCATGCTGCGATCCGGGAAGCGGAAGGTCACTTCAAAGAATTCATTTACACCATCGCCATTGGGTGAAAACACATTGGGAATGTAAATATCAGATTCGGGTATCTTGACCTCGATGGTGATATCCTGCGATATCTCACATCCGTTGGCATCGGTCAGTTTGAGGGTATAGGTAATGGTTTGATCGGGCTTGGCCAGCGGATTCAGGCAGGAAGTACAAGTCAGGAAGGTCGCGGGAGTCCAGCTCACGGTGGCAGGCACAAAATTGGGGCCTGGCCTCATGGTTACGGAACCTCCCAATAAAATGGTCGTGTCCGGATTGAGGCTCAGCGTCAGGGGAGGTGTATCGCCGACCTGAAAACTGATCACGGTGTCACATCCTATAGGATCAATGACGCGTATATTGTGATTTCCCAGACCCAGTCCCTGGATCATCATACCGGGATTAAAGGCCACCGGCGCTTTGCCGTCCACAGAGACCTGATAGGGCCCCGTTCCCGTGCCAATGGCATTGATTACCAGGGCACCGGTATTGGGTTGCTGACACTTGATGGGCTCTACCACAAACGATGGCACGATGGGAGGAGAAAACCTCAGGTTCACATCGATGATGGAGTCACAACCTTGTGAGGCAGGTCTTGAGATCACCACGCTACCGGACGGCCGTCTGGCAGAAAAAAACTGATTGCCCACCTGAATGCTGTCTCTCGAACAAATGACGGGTCCAAAAGTGGAAGTACGGGGCTGTATAAATCGAAGGGTAACGGTCAGGAAGCTGTCGCAGCCCCTGTAGGACTGCCGGGCGAGATTAATGGAGCCGGAAGGCCGGCCTGCATCGAAGACATTGCCACCGATGTTCAGGGATTCGCCCTGGCAAAGAGCAGTGTCCAGGGTGCCGACCGCATCCGGAAGAACGGTCAGTATCACAG
>CAYXKO010000190.1:0-5347 GCA_964465435.1 uncultured Saprospiraceae bacterium
GTCATATGCACCATACGCTGACTTAATCTGGATGGAAACAGGAAATCCTGATTTGTCGGACCTGTATAAACAACCGGTGCAGCACCACCTGAAACAGAATAACTGACCCGTCCCAGGATACCGTGGAGGCAATCCATCGTCAAATTAAGACTCAAAGGTTCAAAAGCAGCTGCTTTGCTCAGCTCGTCGATCCGAACGCAAAGAGTTCCTTCTCCCGGCTGAAGAGGTTTGCTGGCTGCCATGATCTGCAGATAATATTTTTGACCGGCCACCAGATCGGATAATTTAATGAATCCATTACAGGGGTCCGGTGTCAAACCACATTGTTTTTCAACCAGCGCATTGCAGGTTCCGGAATACACCGCATAATGATAAATAAATCCTGCCTTGATCTGAACCGCCACCTGTTTCTCAGCCGGTGCCGTAAAACTATACCAGACATCAGGCGCATGGTACACGACGCAGGAAGGCTTTACATTACTTAGGTTGTTGGCCGGAAATAATATGGAATTGCAGGCCGAATTTAAGTTCAATTGCGTGGCCGAGCTACAGATGTCATTCTGAGGCCTGGCAACATCCTTTTCCCTCACCTGAAGGCATAAATCTCCCTCCAAGGTGGCAAAATACCCGGTAACCTGTACAAAATAAGTTTTGCCTGACACGGGAATAAATTCAAGCCTCAGTCCCTGATCGTCAGAGACCAGTTCTTTCAGAGCAGAGCAGCTTCCCTCATATACTGCGATGACATCAGCAAAATTTGACTGTGTGACCACCTCATGTGGTTTGGCAGATACAGCGGTAAATTCATACCAAACATCCGCACGCGACCGCTGATTCCTGACAGGCACCCTTGATCCGGTCCCCGCATTCCTGTTTAAACCCTGAACACATGTCCCGTTGACCTGGACTTTTATCCTGTTGTCACAAAGATCGTGTCCGGGAACATCCAACGGTTTGTCGGCTTTCTCAAGTGAAATGCAATGCGATCCGGTCTCTGTTCCGAAATCATTTATTTTACGAGCACTCCTGATAAAATAGGTCTTCCCTCTGCTGACATTGATGTCCAGGTTTTCTCCTTCAAATCCAAACTCATCCCGATCCACGCAAGCGAGTGAGGTCATGTTGACACAGGAACCTTCAAATACGGAAATGGCATTGTTATAACCGGACTGACATTTGATGCGGAGCAAGCCGGTATAATCGGCCGTGTACTTATACCAGGCTGTGCCCTGAAAATTACCGGCACAGGTCATTTGTGAGGGAACCAGGGCCTGAACCCCGGCGATGTGTCCCGGCAGGCAAGAGGCTCCGAGTGTCAGGGACAAAGCGCGCTGGCAGTCGCTGTTGTCGGGACTCAATATGAAATCATCGATCAGGATCTTGGTCCCGCCATCATTTCCATTAAAGTCGTATTCAAAATAAAAATTCACCTGTGTGGCGGAACCGGGTATTGCCAGGGTCAATCCCTGAGCTGTAATGTCGCGGATTTCAGTGCTGAAGGAACGAACAAGGACATTTCCCGTACCATAATTCATATATAAGTTAAATGCAGAGTTATAGGGTCTGGTGTATTGCATTTTGAACACCAGATAGTATCGGTCATATCCTCCTATGGTAAAATTTGAGGTCTTCAGCTGAAAGCGCCTCCTGCTTATATCGTTCCTGACGTTTTGCTCATACCCAATCATGCAACTGCCATCGGGAAAAAGACTAAGCTTGTCCTGAACCACGCTGAAACCATAGTTGCCATTGACTGTAGTAAAACTCCATCCATCCGGGAGCTTGCAGGTGCCGAAATTTTGCTCGGATACAGGGACTTGCGCCGATACCCATCCTGCCAAAAGAAATATGCAGATAAAAGATAAAGATTTCATGCTTTTGGATTGATTTGAATATTAAACTACATTGAATCTTCTCAAGAAAGTTTTGCCGGAGGCATTGATCTGATAAATGTATTCTCCCGGCGGGATCTTCCATTTCACCGGATCAAAACTCACGGTATATGAGCCCTTGGGCGCATATTTATCAAAAAGAACCGCCAGGGTACTGCCACTCAGTGATTTTACATAAATACGCACCTGACTGGCCGATTGGGTGGCAAATTTGATGTCCAGCATGCGGGAATTTTCATCGTTGGGATTATGACCCAACAAGATGGTATTGTAATTGGAACCCTTGTTTTCACTGCACGGACTGGTGATGAGATCCAGTGGTTCATAAACACCTCCCATTGTATACTCTACCAGTTCGGAATCCAGGCACATCCAGTCTTTCATGACCGTCGAAAACACCCTTCTGAAATCAAGGCTCTTCTGGGTCTCGTAATACACAACTGTGCCATTACCCTTGAGGGCGGTATCTGCAAGGTTAATTGGATCACCTTTAAAGCCGCCTTTGACGCCGTCTCCAAACATCATCATCGGCGACAGGTTACCATGATCCGTACCTGCAGAACCATTTTCCTTGATGGTGCGCCCGAATTCGGAATAAGTGAGCACGCTCACATTATCATGCGCCCCATCCGCCTTCAGATCATCGTAAAAGGCCTTGATGGAAGAGGCAAGGTCTCCCAATAGTCTCAGATGAGCTGTTTTCTGGTTGCTGTGGGTATCAAATCCGTCGATATTGACCAAAAACAAACGTGTGCCCAACCTGCCCTTGATCAGGCGGGATACAATCGCAAGCTGATCTGCGAGTCTGCTTGCCGTATTGCGGGGGTAAGAAACCTTGTTTGTGGCCTTTCCATAGGCATTGGTCACCGCAGTGGAATATCTCAGCGAGTTGTTTGTCAACTGTCTTAGAAATGAGCGCTCCTCTCCCTGCGGACAATCTCCAAATCCTTCGGTGGGATAAAGTTTTCCGTACTGGGCCAGTCTGAACAACTCATTGGGATCGTTGAACACCAACTCCATTTGTTGGTTTCCGGGGGCGGTAAATATCAAATCCGTACTATACCCTATTCTAAGAGCCGGCGGAACCGAAGGAGGCGTTTCGGAAAATGCAGGAAAATCCTGGTCGAGAAAACGCCCCATGATGCCTGAATTTATTCTTTTGTCGTGGAGATCGCCGGCTGCAGAAGACCATATGTCGATGGAAGCGAAGTGGGAATAATTCTGATTGGGATAGCCGACATTGTGCATGACAGCCATCTTCCCTTCATTCCAGAGTGGCATCAAGGGAGACATGACTCCCGGAACGGCGTGGGTCGGGGTTCCAAACCCACCCAAAACTGTCTGATCGTTATAGTCCGTTCCAAACTGATGGGCGATGGTGGGCCTCATGGAGAGATATTCTGTCCTTCCTGCCGAGTCCGCATGTGGAAAGATCATGTTGAGCCCATCATTTCCCCCAAACATCTTGATCAGCACGAGGATGTTTTCATCTCCCGGAGCCACCGGATTGGGCATACCGGCAGACAAGAGGGAACTCACGGGCATGCCTCCCAGCAACACAGTGCCAAGGCCTGCAAGACCACCGGTCATTAAAAACTGCCGCCTGTTCCAAAGAATGTGTTCTTCGTTGTGCTCCTTGCCCAGATCATCCCTGAATAAGCCGGCCACATTATTTTTATTTTCCTTGTTCATTTCGATTTTCTTTTTAGAATTTACAACAATTGGTACTCGGGAAGTGTCGTAATGTACTTCATGACATTGGCAAATTGTGTCGGGACGGTGACGTAGTCCAGATCCCAGGTTCCATCCTCAAAATAGTTAGCCGGAACGCCCGCTTTGAACACCGAAACAGCCGTTTCGATAATTTCCTGAGGCATAGGCACCGTGATGAAATACTCCATCAATTTTGTTACTATAACATTGGGATCAGAGCTGTTGCTACTAAGGTCCTGCAAAAATGATCTGTATTTTGTCTTGGTCGTGTCGTAAGGCAGGTAATAATCGATGTGATCGCGATTGTACCTCCACCGGTTTACCAGCACAAATTCATTCAGCCAGGCACGATAACCCGGCCAACCGGCAACGTTTACGGGATTGAAAAGAGTTTGTCCAAGGTTGGAGGATTGGTTGTAAATGGCTCCCATGGCATCCCTCTTCAGAGAGTTACCGGAAGGCGTTTGTCTTTGCCAGTCGAAGAGGAAATAATCTTCGTTCTGACGCAGGTCCAGCGAACGATAAAAATGAACGGTATTGTCTATATTACTCTTGATGTTGATACCCATATTTTCTTCCTCAAAGAAATGCTCGCTTTTGAACAGTGTCTTGAGCACAGCGGCAATATTCCAGTTGGACTGGATGAAAACCTGAGCAAGGCCATCCACAATCTCATCAGGCGGAAACTCATACATGTAATACCGGTACAGCTTGGTGCAGATGAATTTAGCTATTTCGTTTTTCCTTTGTGTAAAAATGATGTTGTGCACCAGGTTGTAATCCCCTTTATCGAGCTGGCTTGCATCCTGAGGCGTGAAATTCTGGCCCAGAACCCTCTTCGCACCAAAATCATGGTTGGGTGAAGAAAACATGAAGGTGCCATAGCTTACGGGCTCCACATAAGTAGTGTTGTTTTCAAAGCGGTAAAGCCTCCAACCCGTCAAGGCCCTTGCAATTTCCTTGACATCCTGTTCGGTATAATGCCCGACACCCATGGTAAATAATTCAAGCAATTCCCGGGCATAGTTCTCATTGGGACGCGACTTGATATTCAGGCGTCCATCCAGGTAGTGCAACATGGCCGGTGTACGTCCAATATCTTCCACGAAGGTTTTGAAGTTACCCAGGGCATTTTTATGAAGCACGTAGTAGTACTGAAAAACCCAGGTGGGATAGTACCCGTAATTCTGTGCCTCCGTCACAAAATGGTTTGACCAGAACAAGACCAGCTTATGCCTCACCCCTTCGCGGATCATGCCATTGAACCACATCTGAACCAATTCCAGATATTTGTTGTAGGTGACGCTGCCATCCGAATCAATGGTGTTTTGCTGCGCCCACTGATAGGTATAATCCACTCCCGATTTCTTTTCCCCCGGCAAAGCATGGCGTATGGCTGTATCGATCAGAAAATCCACGATCACTGAGGGTGAGTTGGACCTGGCTGCACGAATCAGGTTGAGCGGAGCGCCATTGCAAAGCTTATTGTACAGATGGTGTATCCTTCTGTCATTCCATGGCTTTGAAGGGGACGGCACATAAGGAGTCAGGTCACCTTTGAGACAATTGTTGGTTGGCATATTTAGATTTTTCAGATGCTAAAATTTGATAATTTATGTTCATTAATGAAGTTATCTTATCTTTTAATGATTTTTACGGTTGCCGTCCCAGAGGCATTTTGCACCGACAACAGATAAAGCCCGGATGGAAGATACTGCACATCGACTGTTTTCTTGTTATGT
>CAYXKO010000191.1:0-5330 GCA_964465435.1 uncultured Saprospiraceae bacterium
CTGTACATCATGGATGACCTGGGCATGAAGGCAACGATTTTGGGATTTTGTTTACTTGGCACTCTTTCGATGATAGCAATCTTTTACGAGGCCAATGTGATGAATTGTCACAAGGATGAATCCTGGTGGAAAAGAATGGGCCGTTTTGCCATCATGTTCCCGATTTTCATGGCCGTTTCCATGGGTCTTAGCTTTCACAACAGCATCGCTGTGATCCAGGGATTCATGGGTAAGAAATCCAGTTTTGTAAGAACTCCTAAGTTCAGCATTATCAGCAGCAATCAATCCTTTCTCGACAAATCCTACTTTGCCAGTAAGATTGACTGGAAGGTGATGGTTGAAACTTTCATTTTTGCCTACTTTGCGTTTGCCATTGGCATGGGTTTTCTGCTTGAATACTTTGCCTTCATGATGTTTCATGCCATGCTGCTCATCGGATATGGCATCAATTTCTTCTACTCAATTCGCCATTTGGGATTTAAGTAGGCCGGGTATTTCCATGTATGAGGATATCCACGCTGTTCAAGGTCAATAAGCTGAGTGGATATTACCCATCTTTGGGACTTTCGTTTATCCTGGGGGCATCCCTGGTCTATCTCACAGCTTGGGGCAACAGAGCAGATTTTATAAGCCTTTGCATCCCTTTCAGCCTCGCTGGTGCGGCATATATGCTTTTGGTCCTGAATCAAAAGACGGTTCGCGAAACGCACATGCTGGTGAAAGCCGGGTTCCTGATCCGGATCTCCATGCTTTTTTTTCTGCCCGGGCTTTCAGATGATTTCTACCGATTTTGGTGGGACGGCACGCTGATCAATCATGGGATTAATCCATTCGCCCAATCTCCCTCGGAAATCATGGGTTCTGAAATTTCAGCAGAACTTAAAAACAAACTGGCATCCGTATTCCCTTTGCTGAACTCCCCTGACTACAGGACGGTATATCCACCCTTCACCCAGTTTACCAGCAGCATCGCTGCTCATATCTCCGGAACCGATCTTTTCCTGTTTTCGATCCTTTTAAAAATCATGGTCCTGATATCCGATATGCTTCTCAATTTTTCAGTTTTGGGCATTTTGAGGCACATAAATCTGGGCATACAACACGTGCTGATATTTTTTCTGAATCCGCTTACCATCCTTGAACTGAACGGCAACCTGCACTATGAATCCTGGATGATCAGTTTCCTGGCTTTGGCCATCTATGCATGGATATCAGGGAGTAAAAAATTATCCGGATTTGCTTTAGGGGCTTCGTTCCTCTCCAAAATGCTGAGTGCCCTTACTTTGCCTTTTTTCCTCGCCAAAAGGTCAGGCATCAAGGGTACAGCAGGATTTCTCATGATCTTTCTGGCCATGTGCGCAATCATGCTTTTGACGATTCCCTTGAAGCCGGAGAGTTTAAAGGGCTATGCCTTGTATTTTCGCATTTTTGAATTTAACTCTTCTTTCTACTATATCCTGAGGGAATGGGCGGAAAAAAACCAGCTATGGACCATCAAAGCCCAGACAGGATCGATCACCATGACCTTGTTTCTGATACTGGTCAGCATTATCGTTATTTACACTTACAGGAAGAGATCCATCAATGCTACATTTGAATTTAAACCCGCCTGGTGGACCTGGACCGGTTTTCTGATCATGGGCTCCACGGTACACCCCTGGTATGTGCTGCCTGTTTTATTTCTGGGCCTTTTCTCCTATCCATACACTTCGATATTCTGGTCACTTATTGCGTTCATAAGTTATTTGCACTACGACAGTAACTTCTCAGATCACTTCAACTGGTTCAGAATTGGGGAATACTTTCTTTTGTTCGGTATCTTCATCTGGGAGCACAGGACAATAAAAAGAAAAGAGATCGCACGGACGGATCTGATCTGATAAGAACCAGGCAAAGAGAAACTATTTTACCTGAATGAGCATTTGATTGAAATTGCATGACCAATCATAAAATCAGGACAAGAGGACAGGTTGGGATGATCCGCTAAAATCTTGCCGCAAGCCTGTCATTTACCTGCAGACACTCTGATTAAACCGGTCGGTTGATTCCTTTCAAAGTTCATCCGGATCCAATTTGGAAACCCTCAGCGGGATTCACGGACCCTGACCAGCATATAGCCATCCGGCAAAAGTCATTTCTTACCAAAAGAACGGCTCCAAAATGATCTCAGAAAAGAGTACGTTTCCTTACATTCAAAAAATCCGGAAAGAAAGTACCATATGAGATATACTCTGCATCAATAATGATTTTCATTCTACTCCACCCCAATAAAAAAACCCCCTCCGAAAACGGATGGGGGTTTTGGAAAACGAAACCGATTACTACACACTATCTTATCGCGATCGCAATTTAATCGATCAATACCATTCTTCTCATGTACTTCTCGGTACCAGTCTGGATCTGATAGTAATAAACTCCGGGTGCGCCGAACAAGCGTTTGGAGAGTTCAACTTCATGGTAACCCTTTTGCAAGGACAGGGTCCTTTGATGCAACACCCTTCCATTGATATCCATCACATTCAAGGTAACAGACGCAGCCTCGTCCAATTCAAATGGCACTATGGTGGACTGGTTGAATGGATTGGGTATGTTCTGGTAAAGTCTTACACCCGCAGCCGGATTTGTTTTCTGACCATTAAAGAATTCCAGTCTCAGCTGCTTTAAGGACCCATCTTCAGCATAAGCTTCTGCGTTCAAAACGCTCTGATCCATCTCAAGGATGTCAGAGAGATATTGCTCTCTTTCTGATCTGATTCTGATGCGCAACTTCCAATCGCCCCTGATTCCCTCTTCCCGTGTCCAGGAAATCCTTACGAGCCCATCCCTGGGATCCAGGAGAGAATAGTGCTCCGGATTGAGTACATCTTTTTGATCATTGTCGATGGAGATCAGGGATACATGATCGGTATTGAATCTTAATGCTCCCTGGAGACCCTCGAGATTGCTCCAGTCCATCAGATTAATCTCCACCTCATATTCTTCTCCTCTGGAGAGCTTCTTGTCATTCGCATGCATTAGGACAGAACCCTGTGTGCGGGCTGTGACATCGCCCTGAATCCTTCCCGCCGGATTGGAATCATCCACGTCTCCCACTTTGATGCCCGTAAAATTGAGGGTATGGGATTTAAGCAGGGCGGGAATTTCAACAGACTCTGCAAATTTCTCAAACAAGGGGAAATCCGGCTCATCCCACTGATAATCCGAGTGTACAAATCGCCAGGAGGTGTTCCTGGAAAACTTGTCCGTGATTCCCAGTATGAGCTTTCTCAACTCGGAAATATCGGAAGCAGTGACCGTAGCGGACTTGTTGACGTCAGCGGCGATCCATTGATATGGATTTTCAAAACTCTTGATGCCCAGGATATGCCTTTGTATCAATACAAGGTCATAGGTGCTGACACCGGCATTGTGTTCCTGGTCGTAATGCGGACGCGTGACGTACCTGCCGCCCAGAGGCATGTGTCGGAATGCATAGAATCCGGCACCACCCGTGTATTGCTTTCCGGCTGATCCATCATTGAGGAGGATCTCGATTCCTTCCAGCTTTTTGTCCTTTCTGCTCGATATGATACCCTGCACTGTGGCATCCCTGAGCGTAAGAGGACACAGGCTGTCGAAGTCGATCGCCTGCAACAAGGTGACGCAGGAGTCAATGTTTCCGGCCTCATCCTTGAAATAGATCGTCTTGGAAGTAGTGTATTCCCGGTCCTGACCGATGGAATCGCAACAGATCATAAATAACGTATCGTTGAAGTTATTTATGTCAAACGAGGTCATGATAAGTGCCGAATCCGTACAGTTGTCCCCCAACAGGGCTATGAAGTCCTGGGAATTGAACGTGGCACACAGGTTGCTGTCCACGATGGGCCTGATCACCTTTTTACAGGTCACCTCCGGCGCGATGGTGTCTACTACGTTGATGCGCACTTCTTTGGTGGACACATTGCAACAAGGATCCTCTGCTGTAAAAGTGACGATCGTGGTACCCACCGGATAGAATCCGGAAGCATCCTCCATGCCATTGCCACCATATGGTGAGTTATTGGTCACCACCACCAGTGCGGAATCACAACCACCAATGGTTGCAACCAGATTGACAAAATTGTTGCAATCGTCCGGCAGTGCATACAAAGTGGTATCCATAAAGGGCACATTGATCACAGGAGCGTTCTGATCGTCGCGGATGATGAGTTGCGTGAAAGTGAAGGTAAGATTGGTACAGCTGTCAAACACCTCCCAGTATCTCTCTATTTCACATCCGGCACGCACCTTACACAAATTGGAATCTGAATAGGTGATCCTGAGTTTAAAGCAAGTCACCAAAGTATCGGGCACCTTGGGTACTCCTGTCACAGACGTATCAATGGATCCGCATTCATCCACAGTAATGGGTGAAGGTGGCCAAATGATGGTGGTATTGTTGATCGGATCCGTATTTTCAACGGTTACGACCTGTGTACAACTTCTTGTGTTTCCGGAAGCATCCGTGGCAATAAAGATCCTGGTGATCGTACCAATTCCGCAAAGATTCTGATTCCGAATGACTGAGTCGCGCACGGTCACACCGGGACAATTGTCACTTACATTGGGTTGACCAAACTGATCCAGATCCTCCGTATCCACATCACAACCGACGGTCAGATCATCCGGACAGTCAATGGTTGGCGGTATGGTCTCCACCACAGTCACCATGGTGATGCAGGTTGCTGTATTGCCGCAGGAGTCAGTCGCCGTAAAGGTAACATTGGTTTTACCCACAGGGAAGACCGGCGGGGCATTGTCGCTGAAGGTCACACCACCGTTGCAATCATTGTTCAAAGTCGGATCTGCCAGATTCACGACTGCACCACAAGTTGTGGAATCCGCATTGACCGTAACATCCGGAGGACAGGTGATCGATGGTGGTGTCTGATTCTTGGTGATGATGTACTGTTTGAAACTGAACACCTGTGTAGGACTGCAATCATTGGTCGCCCTCCAGGTTCTTTCCACAAACCTGCATGGGTTTCCGTTCCGAATGGTATCCACAAATGAGAACCTGACCAGACCGCAATAATTCTTCTTTAAGGTAGGCCTTCCGGTAATATTGGGATTCAAGGTAGGTACACAGGTATAGGATGTAAATGAATCCTGAGGCCAATTGATATCGTTGGGATCCAGGTTTACATCCAACGTAATGCGCTGCAATCCGGTAAGCACCGTATCCACGATGGGCCTGCACCTTACCCGAACGGTCCAGGTACGGTTAATGGTGAAACATACCTGTGGATTGTTACGTACAGTATCATTGACATAACTGATCTGAAGCGAATCGCATCCGCATTCTACTG
>CAYXKO010000192.1:0-5294 GCA_964465435.1 uncultured Saprospiraceae bacterium
ACCGATACGCATCCTGGCCCCCGGCAGGGTTTACCGCAACGAGACCGTATCCGCCCGCTCCCACTGTCAGTTTCATCAGGTGGAAGGCCTCTACGTGGACAAGGGCGTATCCATGGCCGACCTGAAACAGACCCTACTCTTCTTTGCCCGGGAAATGTTTGGCGAAGACGTGAAGATCCGCTTGAGGCCAAGTTATTTTCCGTTTACGGAGCCATCCGCTGAGATGGACATCTACTGGGGACTCAAGGACGAGACCGACCACCGGATCACCAAGGGCACCGGCTGGCTGGAGATACTGGGTTGCGGCATGGTGGACCCGGCGGTACTTTCCAATTGCGGTATTGACCCGGAGGAATATTCGGGCTTTGCTTTTGGCATGGGCATCGAGCGGCAGGCCATGTTGCTTTACAAGATACCCGATATCCGCTATTACTTTGAAAACGACATCCGATTCCTGAAGCAGTTCAAACCCATACTCCCATGAGCCAAAAGCCATCCCTGGCCAAAGGAACCCGCGACTTTCTCCCCGCCCAGGCCCGAAAGCGCCGGTACATCTTCCGGGTGATCGAGGAGGAATTCCGCAATTTCGGATTTCAGCCCCTGGAGACACCGGCCATGGAAAACCTGAGCACCCTGGAAGGCAAGTACGGGGAGGAAGGCGACAAGCTGCTCTTCCGCATACTCAACAGCGGCGATTACCTGAAAGATCTGAGCCCTGAGGAGCTTCAGGCCGGGGAAACCCAGAGAGTTACGCCTAAAATTTCCGAAAAGGGGCTGAGGTATGACCTGACCGTTCCCTTTGCGAGGGTGGTCTCTATGAACAGGCACCAGATCCATTTTCCTTTCAAGCGATATCAGATCCAACCCGTCTGGAGGGCGGACAAACCCCAAAGGGGAAGGTACCGGGAGTTTTATCAATGCGATGCGGATGTGGTGGGTTCGGACAGCCTGATGTACGAGGCTGAACTCATCCAGATCTACGACCGGGTGTTTGCCAGGCTCGGCGTGCCGGTCCGGATCGCACTCAACCACAGGGCCGTGCTGGAAGGCATGGCAGAGCAGGCGGGGCGACCCGAGCTCTTCATGACCATGACCCTGATCATCGACAAACTGGACAGGATAGGTGCTGAAGCCGTACAGGCCGAGCTGGTCCGGGCGGGATTTGAAGAATCCAGGGCCGCATGGATCCTCGGGCTGCTGGGGGGAGAGGAAGCCAGCTTATCCGATTTTGAATTTAACGCGCGCGCCTCTGAAGGGATCCGTGCCATCAAAAAAGTGCAGGAATATGTGCAGGAGGCCGGACTGACGCATCAGCTCGTCTTTACTCCGGCCCTGGCCAGAGGCCTGAGTTATTACACCGGGTGCATCCTGGAGGTGATTCCCGTGGGCATCAAAATGGGCAGTCTGGGCGGCGGAGGGCGCTATGACAACCTCACGGGTGTATTTGGCCTGCCCGGAGTGTCAGGCGTGGGCGTGTCCTTTGGTGCAGACCGCATCTACGATGTCATGGAGGAGAAGGCCCTGTTTCCGGAGGGGCTCGACACACCCGCGCAGATCCTGATCGTCAGCCTGGACGATGACAGCCACAGGCATGGATTTGGATTGGCCTCCCGACTCCGCGCTGCCGGCATCCAGACGGACCTGTATCCCGAGGCAGCCAAACTCAAAAAGCAATTCAAGTACGCAGAGGATCTGGGCATACCCTTTGTGCTCATCGTCGGCGAGGAGGAGCGCCAAAAAGGACAGTATCCCCTCAAGGATCAAAAAACAGGAGCGCAGCGTATCCTGTCCGAAAAAGAGATCATCGGACAGTTTGGAAATGCTCAGTGAATAGGGGAAAAATATTTTTTTGGCCAGCATATAGATTGAATCAGGCAAGCACAAGTCGTCCCGCCAAGGCGGGACAGGAAGACTTGCGCCAACAGAGGGGGAGTGGTCTTGTTAACAATGTGTTAATATCAGGATGAGAATTTATTATATTTTAACAAAGTGGTAAATTGGGATCAAAAGCAGATCATTGAGAATCACTTTTTATTTTATTGTGTTTTTTCTTGCCCCTTTGATGGTGGTATCGCAGTCGGATCCGTTGTTTGAAGAAGCGGAAATAGATTCAGCCAAAATGACCGAAGCCATGTATGATTGGCTTGAGCTAAGGACAGAAGATACAACGATTATATCCTGGTGTATTTCCAAAATAGAAAACTTGCCCGAGTATTTGGATGATTCCGCATATTTTTACCTTGATGTGGACGGATTTGTGGATTCCATATTGATTGAGCCTACCGATTACCAGTACACCAATGACTCCACTTACAGCTATACAGGCCAGATGGTGGGGGAGGAAGGCTGGGTCAGCTTTGTGGCTAAGGACTCTATGAAGACCGCCTTGATCTTTTATGAAGGTGAATATATGGAGTATATACCCTTTTTGAGAAACACTACTTTGTGTTTAAAGTATGATTTTGATAAAATGGATCCACCAGAATGTGATGTTACACGAGACAGCATCTTAGAAGCCAGTGGGCTAGTAGATACAACGAGATGTCAAGATGAGGCTTGTGCTACGGTGATCAAGTTATTAATCTTGATCACACCTCAAGCTGAAGCATATCTAGGAAGTAGAGCAAGTATCGCCACTCAAGTAAGTCGTTGGATTGAACATATCAACTTGGCTTTTAGGAATAGTTATATACCGCATTTAATAATACATGAATTGGTTTATTATAATTTCACTAATTACGATTTATTTGATGATATTACAAAAGACGTAACTGCTTTAAGAAATGATCAAAATGTTACCTCATTTAGAGACCAATCTAAATCAGATATTGTTCTTTTAATTACAAATAAATTTTATTCTTTCGATGGACATGTGGGAGAGGAAGTAGTTGATCCAAACAAAGCTCACGGAATAGTTCAAGTTTTTGCTGCTGACGCTCCGTCTTATACTCTTGCACATGAAACTGGACATTTATTTGAAGCGCATCATGAACGAAAACAAGGAGGTAATCCTCCAGATCCGGATCCTGAGGATTGCTCTTATGCCTGGGGTTTAAGTAATAATATGGGTACAATTTTAGGAAGGTATCCCAATGTTTTGCATTACTCGGATCCTATGGCTAAATATCAGAATACATTTCAAACAGGAGATGTAGAAAATAATAATGCTGGCAAGTTACGCAAGCAAGGTTGCGCGGTCGCAGATCATAGGTCCGAAAAAGATTTTCGAGTGAGCATAAGAAGTACGGGAAATTTATGTAATGTTTTAACCCTTGAGGCTTTGGTCAAAGAACCTGACCAAGGATTTTTAGGTCAACCACCCTATAATTATACTTGGGAAAGAAGTTTTACAGGAGATTTTTCAGACGGGGTAAGTTTAGGAAGCACTGCCTCAATTAATTTTAGTCCTTGTAGTCTTTTTACAACCAAACCGATATTTATTAAAGTAAAGGTCATTTCTTCTGATCAACCGCCAATTGAAACTTTTTTAACCCGAAAGGTTAAATGCCGATGTTCTCAAGGTACGCCTTTTAATCCTAACCATAGGACTAGAGAATTAATCTCTTCTGAGATATTATTTATATCCGGTGTGTCAAGTTCCAAATTATATCAAATTGAGCAGACATTGAATTTACCTTATGATCAATACATTGTTTATAGTGTTGAGGGTAAAAGAATATTAGACGGACGTATAACAGAAAATACTGTCGAATTAAATCTAAATTTGAATGGTGTTTATTTTATTCAATTGTTTAACCGAAATGGATTTTTTACCACCTTAAAGTACTATCATGAAAACTAATATCCTTTTTATAATAATCATTCTGTTTTATTTCATAAATTTCTCATGCCACGACACTGGTCCTGATGATTCAAATCCAGTCACTCCGAAGGATAGTTGTATAGTGTATGAGTATATTAAGGATAAAAACTCGATGATCAACTCATATAATAAGCATGATTCAACTCCCGGTTTTGGGTATGCTGTAAAGGTCAATCAGATTACCTATTTTACTGTTTTTTCATTTTTGAAGTATGGTTCAATAATTTTGTATTTTGAATCTAAGGATGACTCTGGACATCGTATAACTGATTATATCACATTTGCCGACATTAAGCCAGCTCTTGGTTGTTATTCATTTAATGTTATTGAAGAAATACCTAAAATAGATGGTGTCCCAACGACATATTTTTACAATAATGATGGAGATGTTGTTGTAGATGCATATATTTTAGATACAAACCGAACCGACAATCGATTAGAAATTATTTATATTGATACCGTCAGTAGAACCATAGAGGGCCACTTTGCCTGCTCTTTTGTATTTGCCAATAATAGACCGAAACGTAGTCCCTACAATCTGGATACCATGCGATTTTTTAATGGTTATTTTAAGGGGAAGTATGTTGAAAGGTGAAATGATAATGGAAAATTGAAAATTTTTTTGAAACCAATTTAAGCGGTTTATATTTCATTCAAGTATTTAATCGCCATGGATTTTTCACCACTTTAAAGTACTACCATGAGAACTAATATATGGATCATTACTGCGATTCTGTACATTCTCAACTTCTCATGCAGAGACTCTGGTCCAGATGATCCTAATCCACCCATACCCAAAGACAGTTGCATAGTCCATGAACCTATTCTGGATTCCATTTCTAAAGTCAGGGTGTATACAATTAAGGACACTATCTTGGGTTTTGGATTTGCAACAAAAGTCAATATGGGCACTTATTTTAATATCGGAATTCTTAGAAACGATAATAGAATATTAGTAACATTATTTTCTAATGATCAATTTGGTGATTTGACTGACCTATTGGTTTTTTATGTTAATGATATAAATATTGGATGTTATAATATTGCGATAGATGGAAATGATTTAAATTCATCTAATCTGTTGGTAGGCGCTTTGTTTAACTTTAATGATAGAGACATTTTAGTGGACAATTATTTATTGGATACGAATCAGGTAAATAATAAGATAGAAATTGTTTCCATCGATACAGTGCAAAAGATCATAGAAGGGCGCTTCAGCTGTTCTTTTGTTTTAGCTAATGATCGACCCAAGCGCGATCCTTACAATCTGGATACCATGCGATTTTTTAATGGTTATTTTAAGGGGAAGTATGAAGAAAGATAAAATGGGCAACTGTCGCGCAAGGCCCGAAGAGACATTGAGTCAATTTGATTATTTAATAGAGTTTGCACATAAATCTGTGATTTTAAAACCGAACAAATGCCTGTTAATTTATACTGCACCTGTCCAAAATAATTTTCAAAGATTAAC
>CAYXKO010000193.1:0-5288 GCA_964465435.1 uncultured Saprospiraceae bacterium
TCTCGTGCTGTCGCACTCGACCACTCCTAAAGTCGTGGATCGCTCAATCACTGCGCAGCCCTAGGCCGCTTTTGTAATGCCTGAAAGACATCATTCTCACTGAGCCATTACTCTAAATAAAAAGGAATATTAAGAGCCTTTTCGTCAGCGGCCTGACCGAACGGTCACGCCAAAGGCGTGAATCGAGTGATATTGATCACTCGATAGGGAGGGAACCAATCACTCCTGTGATTGGCTTGGAGGCGGCTGCCCCGAAGAACAGTTCTCTTGTTTGGCCTTCTCCATGCGCTTACGCGCTCCCTCCCTTGGAGCACTGTCGTACTCCACCATTCCAAAGGCTTGGATCGGTCGGTCGTGCGACAAAAAGTGGGAAAGATCATTCCGCAAGAGTATTACCATAGACAGATGATTTGTGGCATTTATTCGCGTTCATACGGAACTCATTCCAGTATAATTCACCATGAAAGAGCCTTTTCGTCAGCGATTCAAGGAGGACAGATTTTATGACCGAAAGAAAGTAACATATATGCAATTTAAAATTAGAAAGAAATTTTTATCGAAAGATGACTTTGGCTTCCTTTCAATAATTTCAATTTAATCTTCACAGACCATCGTTTGAAAAGCGTACTGATTGGAGAGTAAAAAATTAAATTCGGACAGATTTGAAGCCCTTTGAAAAAACCCCGCTATCTTTATCAAAACATACCCCACAAAAATGAACCACCACACAAGACTTGCCTGGGCCATTTTGATCAGCCTGTATGCCTTTGGCCTGAATGCACAGTCTGTCAAATGCGCTGCCGTGCAAAACCTCCATAAATGCCTGCAGAAGGATCCCTCGCTCCACCAAAAAATGCTGCAGAGCGAGGAAGAGACCAGGGCCTGGATCGCGAAGCACGCCTTGAAAAAAGGCGAAGGGAGCAGAGGCGTCGTCACCATCCCCACGGTGGTGCATGTGATCTGGAATGATCCCGTACAAAACATCAGCGACAGGCAGATCCGCTCTCAGATCGACGTCCTGAATAAGGACTTCCGTATGAAAAACGCGGACAGCCTCGCCAGGAGCCATCCCTTCTGGAAAGTCACCATGGATGCCGGGATCGAGTTTTGCCTGGCCCGACAGGATCCCGATGGAAATCCGACCAGCGGGATCACCCGCACCAAAACCCCTTACGCAGCCTGGGACGACGAAAACCTGGACTACATCATGTCCACCGCCGACGGGGGACGCGACAACTGGGATCCCAACCGGTATTTAAACCTGTATGTGGTCAATCTGGAAGGAGACCTGCTGGGCTATTCAAGTTTTCCGGATCAACTCGCCACAGACCCGGAGCTGGACGGCGTGATCATCCGTCATGAGGTATTCGGCACCGAAGGCACGGCGGGTTCCAACGGATTTGAATTCAACGACCGTGGCAGGACCTGCGTCCACGAGGTCGGACACTGGCTCAACCTCAACCACATCTGGGGCGACACGCTCTGTGGCAACGACCTGGTGTCGGATACGGAGCCGGCAGAGGACGCCAATTACGAATGTCCCAATTTTCCGCATAACAAAAACAACGCCTGCGGATCGGGGCCCAATGGCGAAATGTACATGAACTACATGGACTATGTGGATGACGACTGCATGAACATGTTCACCGGCGGACAGTCCGACCGGATGCACGCCACCCTCAACGGTCTGCGCAGGGGATTGCTGAGCGCTAACGGTTGCCAGCTGCCTTCCTACATCGGCGAGCCGGCATGGGTCCGCTCCGTTTCGGTATATCCCAACCCCAATGAGGGGGCATTCACCCTGTCCCTGGATCCCGGATACGGCGGATCCGTCCGGGCAGGGCTGTTCGACCCGCTGGGTGCGCCCGTGAGGGACTTTGGGCTGATCAGCTCCGGTCAGTCCGAAATCCGCGTCAGCGGGATCTCAGGCGGGATCTACTACCTCAGATTGAGCAGCCCCGGCGGGACCGCTTACAAAAAAATAATCGTGGGACAATAGTCTTCATAAAATAAGCCCATCCATCCACTTTTTTATCTGCAAGCCCATATGCCATGCATCCCATGATCCTTGTCTTTTCACTTTGCCTGTTGTTTGCCTGCCACGGTGCCAAAACCCCGGCCAAAAATGAAACAGCTGTTGTGGCGGAAGCGACGGAAAATCAGTACCGCTTCGGCGTATCCTTTTACAGCATTGGATCAGGCATCGATGTAAAGGCGAAAAAACTGTTTCTCGACTTCATCCGCGATTTTGAAACCGGGAGAGGCATCCGCTTGTCCGTGGAGGAGGTCCGCTGGGGACGCGAAGGGGAGGTGGACTATTGCCTCAGGCTGGCGGAGCTGACGGCTCCGGATCAGGAAAAATTCATCGCTGACATCCGCTCTCTTTTACAACAATCCAAATGGGTCCGCTTCAGCGAAAACAGTCCCTGCCGGGAAAGGAGAGTCCGGTCTGAAGGAGAAAAGAAAAAATAAAAAAAATAGCCTGAATCGATGCTGCCAAAAATCTTATCCATCCTGAGTTACCGATGTGGTGTTTTCATAGCTTGGCTATGATTCTTGTGGCGTCTCCATGGCTTTGCCATAATTCCTGATTAAACACCCCTTGTTCAGCGTAGGCTTTGCCTACGATGTGGTGTTTTCATAGCTTGGCTATGATTCTTGCGGCGTTTCCATGGCTATGCCATGATTCCTGATTAAACACCCATCGGTGAAGCCAAATTTACTCCAGGCCATTTTAAATATATCAACCTTTGATATCTTAGGGATTTAAAATATTTTTTCCTAATTTTACTTGCTATGAGTACCGGATATCAGATAGGTGACAAATCGGGAGCCTATTTCCTAACCTTTCAGGTAGTGGATTGGGTCGATGTTTTTACCAGGAAGATCTACAGGGATATTGTTCTGGATAGCATGGATTATTGCCGCAAACACAAAGGGCTTCAACTCTGGGCCTGTGTGATCATGACCAATCACGTTCACTGTATCATGAGTTCAATAAATGGAAACTTACCTGATATAGTTCGGGATTTTAAACGACATACAGCAACTACGATTTTGGAAGAGATCAAACATGGTTCAGAAAGCAGGAAAGACTGGATGCTCAAAAGATTTGAATTTGCAGCCGGGCGTCATAAAAGGAATAGTGAGTTTCAATTTTGGACACATGAAAATCATGCCATGGAACTGGTTACCCACTCATTCACCTGTCAAAAGATGGCCTATATTCATTTAAATCCGGTCAGAAGCGGCTGGGTGGAAAAGGCAGAGGACTGGATGTATAGCAGTCAGCGCAATTATAGTGGACTGGAAAGCCTAATTGACATTGATTTAATGGATATTTAGATTATAAATCCACATGATCAAATTAAAAATTTGATCACGCAAAGTCGTAGGCGCAGCCTACGCCTAACATCAAGACTGGATGTATAGCAGTCAGCGCAATTATAGTGGACTGGAAAGTCTAATTGACATAGATTTAATGGATATTTAGATTATAAATCCACATGATCAAATTAAAAATTTGATCACGCAAAGTCGTAGGCGCAGCCTACGCCTAACATCAAGACTGGATGTATAGCAGTCAGCGCAATTATAGTGGACTGGAAAGTCTAATTGACATAGATTTAATGGATATTTAGATTATAAATCCACATGATCAAATTAAAAATTTGATCACGCAAAGTCGTAGGCGCAGCCTACGCCTAACATCAGGAGCGCATAAGCGTCATCGGATGTGAGCAAAGCACAGAAACAAACAGGAAGCATCCGATCAGGAAATAAGATCCACAAGGATAGAGCATACCGGGATTTAATTTTTCATTTCAAATTCAAAAGAATCAAATAATTTAAAAATATACATGATTAAATTAATTAAAAATAAATTCCAATCATGAGAACCATACCCCATAAAAATTATCTTTTACAAAAGACTTAAAGAACCTAACTTTGAATCCGGATTCAACATTCAACAACACCAGTCAAAGGGTACTTCCAAATATCAACCAAAACTGAAATCCATACCATCAAAAAATTCACCACCATGCTCCCGGATGAAAAAATAAGAAAAATCGCACTGATCGCCAGCATGGCTCTTTTTGCCCTGTCCCTCACCCAAAAATGCTATTGCACCACGGCCACCTGTTCGGATTCCATCATGGTATTTTTGCTGGGATGGGCGGCACTTTTCAGCGGAATAGAAGGCATCATCTGGCTTGCCAATCCCTTTCTGTTTTTTGCCTGGATCCTGCTGAAAAGAAACATCAGGGTTTCCATGTTTTTGAGTTTGCTGGCATTTACCCTTTCCCTGTCCTTCCTCATGCTCGGTACCGTCCTCGACAACGAGGCCGGACACCACAATCCCATCGTTTCATACAGAGCAGGCTATTGGCTCTGGAACGGCAGCACCCTGGTCATGATGCTGGGTACCTTCATCCTTACGTACCGGCACAACCTGAGGACCAATCCCACGGGCAGGATCTGGAGGAGCTGGTATTGAGTACACTCTTCCTGAACGAAAAAGGATGAAAATAAAAATTTGGAAGAACAAAATGTGAATCATCTGAACCTCAATTATGAAGTGATTAATTTTATCACCCCACACAGAAATAAAAAAATACGATTTGCCTGGATTCTTATAAATTTATGAATTCTATATGAATTCGATGTTCCGAATTTCCATTTTAAACATTTAACTTAAATAAAATTCAACAACATGCAAACAATCATAGGCTCCGGAGGATCCGTTGGAATACCCCTCGCCAGGGAACTTTCCAAATTCCACCAACCCGTACGGCAGGTAAGCAGAAATCCAAAAAAGATAAATGAGACGGATGAATTATTTCCCATGGACGTCCACGATCTGAGCCAAATCGACCAGGCCATCCGGGGCAGCGAAGTGGTCTATGTGTTGATCGGCTTTGAATACAACCTGAAGGTATGGAGAGAGACCTGGCCTCCCTTTATGGAGGCGGTCATTCGCGGCTGTCAGAATCACGGTGCCAAACTGGTCTTTTTCGACAACGTGTACATGTACGACCGGTCCGCCATTCCCTTTATGACCGAAGATGCTCCGGTCCACGCGCCCAGTGAAAAAGGCAAGGTCCGGCAAAAGCTTCACGAAATGATCATGAATGCGGTGGAAAAAGGTCATTTGCAAGCGCTCATCGCCCGGTCTGCGGATTTCTACGGACCCGACAACAAAAACAGCGCCCTCGGAATCATGGTTGCCGACAAGCTGATGGAGGGCAAAAAAGCACAGGCATTCGGGGATGTCGACAAGATACATA
>CAYXKO010000194.1:0-5254 GCA_964465435.1 uncultured Saprospiraceae bacterium
CATCCAGTTTTCGTACGACAACCGGAGAAACGTCATTTATTCCGAGAGCTACCGCAACATCATCGACCAGCTGATCGCTCAGGAGACCAGGCAGGGTTTCAGATTGATGTTCAGCTATGCCCCGATACCCTTTCTCAACCTTTCCGCAAGCAGCTTTTTAAGATATCAGGGTGCGTCGGGCCGTCCGGTCGAGAACCATTACCTGTCCGCACACTACAGCAACGTGGCGGGAACCCGCATTTCGTTTTCTGCCAATTACAATTACCTGAAAACTGACTACCTCAGCAGTAATATCATCAGCAGCAGGATCACCCGGGATTTCTTTAAGGGCCGGTTGAACCTGGAGGCCAATTACCGCTGGAATCACTACAGTTATGCCGGCGGTGAACAACAGTACCGGCAACAGATTGTGGCATTGGGATGCAGCGTTTTGCTGGACCGGCTTACCTCAGCCATTTTAAATTACGAAGCCTCGCTGGGCAGTCAACTCGCCTATCAGAGATATTTTATTACTTTGCAACACAGATTCAAGAACAGCTCGAAAAAGAAATAGAATGAGAATCAGTATTTGTATTTTGGTTTGCCTGCTGATGGGATGTGATTCCAAGCCCAAGGTCATCGTGGCAGACTCCAACACGCAGGAATCTTCCTCTCAGAATGCCCCGGCACAACAGGACCCTTCCGCGGGTCAGATGCCGGCCGATCTGCACCAGGTCGTAGCCACGGAGGTGCTGAATACCGAACGATATACCTACCTGAAGGCCAGGGAAGGTGCGGAAGAATTCTGGGTGGCCGTGCCCCGTCAGGAAATCAAGGTGGGTAATACTTATTACTACCGCGGAGGATTGAAGAAAACCAATTTTTACAGCCAGGAGTTCGACAGAAATTTCGATCTGGTTTACCTCGTTTCCAACATCATGGATGCCCAGAATCATCCCGGCTCGCAGACGGATGTAGAAACAAATGCCTCTCCGGAAGCAATGAAGCCCGAAGCCACCGCGACTTCCGCCCCAGCTCCCAAAGACGCCATAAAATTATCGGATCTGCTCGGGCATCCTGAAAAATATCAGAACAAGAAAGTGACTGTCAGCGGTCAGCTGGTGAAAGCCAATTACCAGATCATGGGCAAGAACTGGTACCATCTGCAGGACGGTTCTCAATTCTCAGGAAAAAAGGCCGACCTCACCATCACCTCTCAGCAAGAGGCGCAACTCGGTGAAAGACTGAGCTTTCAGGGCACCATTTACCTCAAAAAGGATTTTGGCGCTGGTTATAAATACGACCTGATCATGGAGGAGGCCGTCATTCTCAGATGATGCCCGGACTCAATTGTTTCTGAATCCCTTTGGAAATTGCTGTCTGTATTTCAAGTAGGCTGTGACGCTCAGCAAGACCAGCAAGATCGCCGTATTGTACACCACCGGAGGAATCGGCACCGGATCTCCGGCAGCATAGGAGTGCAATCCGGATAAGTAGTAATTCACCCCATAGTAGGTCATGATCACGGTCGCAAAGCCAAACAGGCTGGCCAGGTTAAACGCATAGATTCCCTGCAGGCCCGGGATCAGGCGCATGTGGAGGATGAAGGCATAGACCAGGATGGTGACCAGGGCCCAGGTTTCCTTGGCGTCCCAGCCCCAGTAGCGACCCCAGGATTCATTGGCCCAGACCCCGCCCAGATAAGTGCCGATGCTGACCATGACCAGTCCTGCGGTGACCGTGATCTCGCTGATGGCGGTCAGTTCGCGGATGGCGCGTTGCAGTCTTTCTTTGGTGGATTCCCGGGTCAATATAAACAGGATCATGTTGATCATGCCAATGACGGCGCCCAGCATGAGAAACCCGTAGCTGCCTGCCTCCAGGGATACGTGTATGGTAAGCCAGTAGGACCTGAGCACGGGAACCAGTGGTGTGATCTCGGGATCGAGCCAGCTCATCCCTGCGACGAGCAGAATGGTTGCCGCCAGGATGTTGGTGGCAGCCATGCCTCCTATGGACCTCGAAGAAAAAATCAATCCCGCCAGCACCGTGGTCCAGCCTATGTAGATCATGGATTCATATCCGTTGCTCCAGGGTGCATGCCCGGAGACGTACCACCTCAGGCCTAAGGCCAGGGTGTGAAACAGGAAAGCAATCAGCAGGAGGGTCCTGCACACAAGAATAACCTTGCCCTCCGCTGAGCGGGACTTCAACACCGAATAGATGAGGTAAAACAACAGAAAGATACCGAGCAGTCCATAGAGGTTTCTCAGCCAGCTGAAGGCATTCAGCCGGTTCAGCAGGATCTCTGACTTGATTTTCGAATCGGAAGGAAGCACCTGGGCAGACAGGGATTTCTGGTGGGTCGCCAGATCGGACAGTAGTTTGTCGGAGGCGGTCCAGTTTTTTTCCTGGTATGACTGTCCGAGTGACTGGACGTATTGGGTGAAAAAGTTCCTGCTGAAATCGCTCAGGGCGGGATCCGGATTGTTTCTGGATTCGGCAGGGGACACCCAGGTGTGGTTGGGGTCTCCGGGCACCGGAAAGATCCTGAATATCCGCGCCGTAAACACCATGTTGGCTATGTTGACCTTCTCGTCCAGCTTGATCAGGGTCTTTTCAAAAGTGCCCTGATCTTTGGGATTCATGTTTTGTGCGTTTCGGACGAAATCCTTCAGTTTATAACTTCCGTCGTCGTGGAAAAAAGTGTTGTAGGAAACCAGACCTTTTCCGCAACCCAGGATCTCCAGAATATCCGGATGGTCCCCGGTATGGATGATCGCCGCCCGTTCCCAACTCTCGGGATCCAGGACCATGGAGATCAATATCTGCTCGGGAGCATATCCATACAGGCTTTGCTTTTTGGAGAGTTTGCGAAGCACTTCGCTCGCGAGAGAATTAAAAGGTTTGAACCGGCCCTGAAAATCCTGGACGACCACTTCGGTCAGCGCCCGGGCATGTGACTCATTGACGTATACCTGGGGATCCGAAACATTTCCTTCCGCCTGCGCATGGCCCAGTACAGGCAGGATGGCCAGGATCCAGATCAGGGCTCGCTGTTTCTGGAAATTCCGGAGTTGATTCATCAGGAAGCTGAAGCGCGTGTTTTTCTGGACCAGGTTGTAAAGCAGTCCGATGGTGAGCAGGATGTAGCCGATATAGGAGATCCAGGTGCCCCAGAAATCGTGGTTGACGCTGAGATAGGTCCCTTTTTCGTCCTGATCAAAGGATGACTGGAAGAATCGGAAACCTCTGTAGTCGAGAATGTGGTTCATGTAAATGCGGTAATCCGTCTTGACCAGCTTTTCCGGGTCTTGCAGGGTCACCTCGCTGGCATAGGAGGAGGGATTGTCGGTGCCCGGATACCGCTCCATGATAAAGTCCCTGAGCGCCAGTGAAAAGGGCAGCCTTTCTACTTTGGACCCATAGGATACCGATAATTCGAGCTCGCCTTCCTGCCAGGACACCGGCTCGCCGATCTCCCCTTTGCGCCCCCTCAGTACGACCGGTCTGGATTTTCCATCCACCTCCACGTTTAGGTTGACCAGAATTTCGCTTTCGTTTTTGATTTTTTGCTCTGACGATACGGTTTCTGCCTTGCCCTGCATCAGGTATTCCGAGATGACGAAGCTCTGGGCGCCGGAGGAATACAGCGACCGGGTGGCAAGCGGATAGGCCACGCCCGGCTGCAGGCTGTCTCTTTTTTGAGTGGCCATGGTCATTTTGGTAAAGGGCTCCCGGAATGAAACGAAGAGGGAGTCTGCGCGGCGAATAAAGTTTACGGCATGGCCGGAATCCTGATCACTGAAATTAAAATCCAGACCTCTGATGGATTTGCGATCTCCCTCGGACAGCAAATATTCTTCGCGTCCCATGGCGCCTCCGATCACAATTTTGAGGATGGCCTTACCTTGTGGGTCCTCCACCAATTGTTCGATCGGATTAGGGATGATATTTTCAAGCCTGGCCCCGATCACGTGCGGCCCGATCTGATAGCTGCCCCGATAGTGATTACTGCCCAGACTGGAAAAGAGCACGGGCTCTGAAAAGCTGTAGGACTTGCCCTGATAACCGACGCGATAGTTGAGAAAGGTCTCCGAAGAAACAAATTCCGAAGACTCGGATCCTTCGCGGATGTGCATCATGCCTTCGTAACCAAAATACCGCGTCACGAAGGATCCCAGCAGGATGATCAGGATGGATGAGTGAAACATCAGCGAGCTCCATTTTTTGAGTGCGATCATCCGGTAACGGACGATATTGGTCGCTACCGCCAGGCAAAAAAGGATCAGCAAAACTTCAAACCAGCTGGCCCTGAAAACCCATTTCTGGGCGGCGCTGGTGCCAAAGTCATTTTCAATAAAAGTGGCTGCGCCAATGGCAAAGGCGAAAACAAGCATGTAAAGAGTGCCTGCCTTTTCAGAACCGAGGAGCGCAAATGCATCGCGCAATAAAGTCAAAATTGATTTCATTTTAAGGAGAGATCGACCGGTGATGACAGCATCACCCGCAAACCGCGAAGATACGAAAATTGAGGCAATTTTTTTGAAGCCCGTCAAATAGGTTGGCCGTTTTCAATCGTGTAAAGCGCGAATTAAACGACTTGGGAATTTTTGAATCCAAAGAGAAAAATAATCTGCTCAATATTCAATATTCCGTTCCGAATGTCAACGGTCAAACCAATGGTTCAACCGCTCCAAGGCAGAACATAATTTTATTCCGGATTTATAAACCAGTTCTTTTACCTCAGAACCGGGCAATAAAAACATGTATTCATTTTGACGTTGAAATTCATCTCACCGGATAAATCCCACCGGCATTTTCTCATCGTAATCACCTGCGATCATGGGCGTCTGTGCCAGTCCGCTGTAGGTTCTTACATTTTTATACACCCAGTCAAACAACTCCCGGATGGTGATGGTCTTGTTTTTGTCGGCATCGGATTCTCCCTTCAGTCCGCGGATGAGGTAGTGTGAAAAAATGCCCTGGCGCAGCCCTCCGTCTTCCAGCGAGTATTCGCGGGCCTTGGAGGACATCACAAACGCGCTTCCACCGGTTGACTTGTCGAGTTCGTCGTAGAAGAACATCAGCGAGGATGCGTAGGGGCTTTTGGCTGCCATGAGGCTGCCGGAATGGCAGGCGTCCGCATAGCAGATCTTGTGCTTGGCCCTGGACCTGGCAAACATCTGTTTGACCTCGTCGTAGGTGATGGCGTTCTGAAATCCGTCGTAATCGATCGGCAGGAAGGTGCCTTCCAGGCCGTGTCCCGAAAAAT
>CAYXKO010000195.1:0-5243 GCA_964465435.1 uncultured Saprospiraceae bacterium
CTTCCGGAGTTCGGATACGGTGCCATCCGCCACGATCTTGCCCTTGCTGATGATCAGGATCCGGTCGCAGGTGGCTTCCACTTCCGGCAAGATGTGGGTGCTCAGAATCACGGTCTTTTCCTTGCCAAGCTGCTTGATGAGTTCGCGTATCTCCACGATCTGGTTGGGGTCAAGTCCGGTGGTGGGCTCGTCGAGGATCAGGATCTTGGGATTGTGAATGATGGCCTGGGCAAGTCCGACCCTCTGCCGGTAGCCTTTGGACAGTTCCCCGATTTTTTTGTGCTTTTCCACGTCGAGTCCGCAACGCACGATCATGGCCCTGACGCGATCCGGTATTTCTGCTTCCGGCACCCCCTGAAGTTCTGCACAAAAGGCAAGATAGTCCATGACCGGCATGTCCTCGTAAAGGGGATTGTGCTCAGCCAGGTATCCGATGGACCTTCGGATGTCGAGTTCAGAAAAATGGGTCTGATCGCCATATTGAATTCTGCCCCCGTCGGGTTCGATGTACTGGGTCAGCATTTTCATGGTGGTGGTTTTGCCTGCCCCGTTGGGGCCCAGGAATCCGACGATCTCTCCGGACTTCACCTCAAAGGATATCCCGTCCACGGCCCTCTGGGATCCATAACTCTTTGACAAAGAGGATACTTTAAGATCCATAATTTTTATTTGGGTTAAGGTGTGATCAAATGACCCCGCAAAATTATCAATTCTGTGATTCATGCAACAAGACACAAAAGCTAAATTCTCTAAGGGCGGCAAATCGGGAAGCTTGTTTTTCATCCGGGAATCGGGTCCCGGAGGCCTGGGTATGACCTTTGCCCAGGCGAATTATATCAGCTTATTAATATGTGTAAAATATTCTTAGTTTTGCACTTAAATATCTTAAAAAAGTTAATTCAAAATCCCCGGGAACCGGGTAGCTGATGGATCAAAAATTTGAAAATCAGGAATTTGGATTGAGAGACTTGTTCAGGTTGCTCCGGGAATATTATGCCGAAATCAGGCAAAGAAAATGGGTGTTCCTCATTTTTTTCGTGCTGGTCGGAGGCTATTACCTGGGTAGGTGGTTCTGGATAAAGCCGCAGTTTGTGGCTACGACCAGCTTCATGTTGAACGATGCAGAATCCAGCAATCTGGGCTTCTCCGCCATATTGGGTCAGATCGGTTTCCCTTCCGGGGGCCAGAGGCTAAACCTTCATAAGATCCTGGAAATTGCCAAGACCCGAAGGATCGGGGAATCCGTATATTTCACGAGAACCCGTATCGGAGACAGAGAGGACCTGATGGGCAACCACCTGATCGAAGCCCTGCGCTCAGAGGGGAAGTGGTTTTCCAATCCTTTTTGGAAAGCCAGGGACAGCATGCAGGACTTCCGGTTTCCTTCGGAAGCCGGCGTAAAGGACAGCCTGCCCGTGAAATTGGCGCTTAAGGAACTTCATTCCAATCTGATCAGGAAGATGGTCACTTTTTTCAATGAAAAAACGGGCATCATGGAGATCACGATCCGGCTTCCGGATGAGGAACTGGCCATAGCCTACAGCAGAATGCTCTATGAGCAGCTCAGCGAGTTTTACATCGACAAGGCGATCGAAAAGCAACAGGACACTTATCAGAAACTGCAAAGCAAGGTGGACAGCCTAAGGAATATCATCTTCAAGAAGGATTATTCCCTGGCTGAGATCCGGGATAGTTACAGAAACCTCTACCTCAACCAGGATGCGGTGCCTCAGCAACAGATAGACCGCGATATCAAGATGCTTTCCATAATCTACGGGGAAGCATTGAAGAACCTCGAGCTGGCTTCCTTTAATCTTCAGAATAAAACCCCTTTCATACAGTATTTGGATCTGCCCACGGCACCGCTGGATGTCAAGAGGGAAAAGCTGGGCGTGAATCTGATTTTGGCCCTGCTGGTGTCCTGTGTGGCAGGGGCCGTCTGGGTAGTGTTGGGGAAAATCATCAGAGATAACAGATAACAAAATGAAAGTAGTCATACTGGCAGGAGGATTGGGCACCCGGCTCATGGAGGAGACCGAGTCGCGCCCTAAGCCCATGGTAGAAATCGCAGGCAAGCCCATTCTGTGGCACATCATGAAAATTTACGAGGCCCAGGGGTATAATGATTTTGTCATTTGTCTCGGATACAAGGGGCATATGATCAAGGAGTATTTTCTGAATTACTACCTCTACAATTCAGATGTGACCATTGAGCTGGCCAAAAACAAAGTCGACGTCCATTTTTCAAACACGGAATCCTTTAAGGTGACCCTCATCGATTCGGGCATCAGCACCAATACGGCCGGACGCATCAAGCGCATCAGGCCCTATACGGGAAACGGCACTTTTATGCTGACCTATGGAGACGGATTGAGCAATGTGGACCTCAAAGCCCTGGTGGATTTTCACAAACAGTCAGGAAAGCTGGCGACACTGACCTCCATCCAGATGCCGGGTCGTTATGGTCAGCTGGATATAAGGCCGGACGGCTCTGTGGAGCGCTTTCAGGAAAAGCCCGATGTCGATGGTCAGTGGATCAACGGAGGCTTTTTTGTGCTGGAGCAGGGGATCTTTGACTATCTGGATGGAGACATGGATCAGATCCAGTGGGAGAAAAAGCCGCTGCTGGAAATTGCCCAGGATGGAAGGCTGGCAGCCTATAAGCACAGGGGCTTTTGGAAAGGCATGGACGCGATGCGCGACAGGATTGAACTCGAAGAACTTTGGCAGTCCGGAAAGGCGGAATGGAAAATATGGTAAGCGATCTGAAGAGGATATTTGCAGGCAAAAGGGTCTTTGTGACCGGTCATACCGGGTTCAAAGGGGTTTGGCTCATGGAGATGCTGGACCTTTTGGGCGCGGAAACCTTTGGTTACTCCCTGGCTCCGGAAGGGCAGGTCTCGCACTATCAGCTGATGGGCAAAAGATACCGCGAAACGATAGGGGACATCAATGATTTTGGGACGCTTTCCAAAGCCATGACGGAATTCTCTCCGGACCTGGTGATTCACATGGCTGCCCAGGCCCTGGTAAGACAATCCTATCGGGATCCGGTCGAAACCTATGAGACCAATGTCATGGGGAGCCTTCGCGTACTGCAGGCTGCCGCAGCATGCAAATCGATCAGGGCTTTGCTGATGATCACCACGGACAAGGTCTATGAAAACAAGGAGATCCATTATGCCTACCAAGAATCGGATCGGTTGGGTGGTTACGACATGTACAGTTCTTCCAAAGCCTGTTGTGAAATCCTCATCGACTCGTTCAGAAGAAGTTTTTTATCTGTAGAACGCTATGGTGATGCGCACAACATCATCCTGTGTTCTGCCCGGTCCGGCAATGTGATCGGGGGAGGCGACTGGAATCAGGACCGGTTGGTGCCGGATCTCGTGGCCTCTGCAACCGGAGGAATTTCTGTAGCCATCCGGAATCCGGTGGCCATCAGACCCTGGCAGCACGTCCTGGATTGTCTGAATGGGTACCTCATGCTTTCCGCCCGGATGTTGCAAAAGGATCTTTCGGTGTCCGGCGCCTGGAATTTTGCACCCTTTCAGGACGATGTTCTGACTGTCAAAGAACTGGCGGATGCCGCAAAAGAGAATTGGGAAAAAGTTCAATACCACATCTTCAGAGATCAGGATACGCCCCACGAAGCCGGTCTGCTCATGCTGGATCACAGCAAGGCGGTATCCAAACTGGGATGGAAACCCAGGTATCGATCCGGGGACTCCATCCGATTGACCATGGAATGGTACAAGGCTTACTACGAACAGGACGAGCTGATAAGCCGGAAACAAATTTTGGAATTTCTAACTGCAGAGGGTCATGAAATTTGAAGATACCGGATTTGAGGGATTGTATTTGGTCCGGCCGGAACCCTATGTGGACGACAGGGGCTGGTTCTTCCGTACCTACTGCGAACGCGAATTTGCTTCGATCGGTTTCACGGGACACTTCGTCCAGATGAATCTTTCCCACAACAAGAAAAAGGGCACCCTGCGCGGCATGCACGCCCAGGTAAAACCCCATCAGGAAGCCAAACTGATCCGTTGCATCCGCGGCAGGGTCTGGGATGTGGTGGTGGACCTGCGTGTCGGATCGGCCACCTTCCTGCAATATTTTGCCGTGGAACTTTCTGAATACAACTTTTTGTCGATCTGGGTTCCGGAAGGATTCGCACACGGATTTTTGACCCTGGAGGATGCTTCCGAGCTGATCTACCATCATACGCATTTTTATACTCCGGGTGAGGAGTTTTGTGTGAGATACGACGACCCCGTCCTGGGCATCAGATGGCCCTCCGAAGTGGAATCGATTTCAGAAAAGGACAAGTCCTATGCATTCATTGAACAAGATTTTAAAGGAATATGATATGAGCAACTGTAGATTTTGCGGACAGAATTTGAAAGAGGAATTTGTGGACCTTGGCTTTTCGCCCCCCTCCAATTCCTTCCTGAAGGAAGAACAACTCAACGCCCCGGAAGTGCACTATCCACTCAAGGTGATGATATGCACGAATTGCTACCTGGTGCAGACCCAGGGGTTTTCCCGTTCCGAAGAGATTTTTCATTCGGATTATGCTTATTTTTCATCTTACTCCAGCACCTGGCTGCAGCATGCCAAAACCTATGCGGATAGAATGGTGTCGCGTTTTGGCCTCAACCAATCCAGCCTGGTCGTTGAACTGGCCAGTAACGATGGTTACCTCCTGCAATATTTCAAGGAAAAGCAAATACCCGTCCTGGGAGTGGAGCCAAGCTCCAACACCGCTGATGTCGCAAGATCAAAAGGAATCAACACCCTGGTCGAATTTTTTGGTACGCGACTGGCCCAACAAATGTCCGCAAGGTCCGAAAGGGCCGATCTGCTCGTCGGCAACAACGTACTGGCACACGTACCCGATATCGGAGATTTTGTAAAGGGTATGAAGGAGATCCTGAAACCTTCCGGTCTGATCACGATGGAATTTCCGCACCTCATGAAGCTGATCCAGTTTAATCAGTTTGACACGATTTATCACGAGCACTTTTCCTATCTTTCTTTCACCACGGTCCGGAGGATTTTTGAATCCGCTGGACTCGAGTTGTTTGAGGTGGAGGAGATCCCCACGCATGGAGGGTCCCTGAGAATTTATGCAAAACATAAGGGTTCTGACGTGCATCCAGTTCAGGATTCAGTGTCTGCAATGTTGCGCAAGGAGTCCGCTTTCGGATTGGACCGCATGGATGCCTACGCCCATTTTC
>CAYXKO010000196.1:0-5233 GCA_964465435.1 uncultured Saprospiraceae bacterium
CTGTCCGAATCAGAAGGCAATGCAGCATATTTTATCTCTGCGGATACCCTGCCGCCAGAATTCACGCCGGTGTTCGATTTTCAGGGTTTCCAGGTGGGTCGCAGGAAAGATGGGACGGGTCTTTAATCCAGGATGTGTTCCAGTTTTTTCAGATTCAAAACGCGGATCGACTTGGAGTCTGATTCTATGATCCCCTCGTCCTTGAGTTCGGTCAGTGATCGGATCAGGGTTTCCTTGGCCATTCCGCAAAAAGCGCTCAGATCCTCGCGGTTCAGCCTGATGGCACCCTCCCGGAAGGTGTGGTGCAGGATGATCAGGTGATAGGCTATTTTCTCGCGTACATTCCCAAAGGAATTTACCGCCAGTCTTCTGGAAATGTCGTGGTATTGGGAAAGACAATGTTCCAGCAAGGCCTGCATCATGTTTTCCTGAATGATGATGGATTCCAGTTTTTGCCTGGGTATGAATTTGATCTTGCAGGGTTCAACGGTCTCGCAGCGGGAGCGGTAAGTATTTTTAAAAAGGTAGCTGTTGTCGATAAAATTTCCCTCATTGACAAAGTCGATGATGATCTCTTTAAATCCTACTGTGTCCAGGGATTCCTTGACCAGTCCCTCTTCCAGCCACATGTGGGTGGCGATGTTCTCATCGTAGGTCCAGAGTATGCTTTTTTTGCCGTATTCTTTAGAAGGGGTGTTTGCAACCAATTCCTTTACCTGGGGCAGATTTTTGAATTCCTCAAAGCGGATGAGAGAGCTCAGTTTCTTGACGCGCAGCCCATTGCCCATCCTGTTGTACTTGGCGAGTTTGCTTTCGATGACCTGCAGAAGATCCGAGTCCTCAAAGGGTTTCATCAGGTAGTCCTCGGCACCCAGATTCATTCCCTTTCTGAAATCTTCCTTTTCTGCCTTTGCGGTGAGAAAGATAAGTGGTATGTCCCTGATCCCTTCATCCTGATTTTTGATCTTCAATACGCCAAATCCGTCCAGGTTGGGCATCATGATGTCGCAGAGGATCAGATCCGGCGTTTCCTTTCTGGCAGCTTGAATGCCCTTGAGGCCATCTTCCGCGGTCATGGCTTCGTAGCCAGCCAGTTCCAGTATCTCGGAAATGTTTTCCCTCATCTCCTGATTGTCCTCGATGACCAGGATCTTATGTTTTTTTGACATGTTCAGGTAATAATATGGTTACAATCGTTCCGTGTGGTTTCCGGTGTTCAAATTTTATTTGTCCCTGGATGTTGTCCAGGTATTTTTTGACAATGTTGAGGCCCAGCCCTGTGCCCTGGATGTTGAGCACATTGGTTCCCCTGAAAAATATGTCGAAAATGAATTTCATCTCTTCTTCGGGGATGCCGATTCCCTCGTCTTCGACCTTGATCAGGTAGTGATGGTCGGTTCTGTCCAGCTGAACCAAAATGGTGCTCCCTGCACTCGAATACTTGATGGCATTGGATACAATATTGTTGATGATGTGTTTGAGACAGGAGGGGTCTGATTCGATGTTGAAGTCAGAACCCGGTTCGTGCCTGAACAGGATTTTCTGATCCGGTTTTTTCAAAACCGAAAAATCCTCGATGATTTCCTGAATGGTCTCCACCAGAGAAAATACACTCAGCTTCAGTTCAAATTTTCCTTCCTCGATTCGCGTCACGATCAGAAACTCATTGAGAATGCCACTCAGGTAGTGTATGTTCTTTTTGATCTTTTCAATGTGGATGTTTCGCTTCTCCAGCAAATCCGGTGTGTCGTACTTCTGGATCAGGGATATGGAACTCAGAATGTTGGCAAGCGGGGTTCTGAACTCATGGGAGGCAATGGACACAAAGCGGGATTTAAGAATTCCGAGATCGCGCTCTTTTTCCAGAGAATCCACCAACTCCTTTTCCCTCATTTTAAGTTTTTGCTCCACCTGGATCCTGAAGTCGATCTCATCCTCCAGGTCCTTGTTTGTGGCGCTCAGCTGGTCGACGGATTCCTGAAGCTGGCCTGTACGGGCCTGCACCAGGGATTCCAGGTTGCGGGCAAGGCTCTGGAGTTTGAGCTCTGTTTCTTTCTGGGCACTCAGGTCGTGGATCACGCCCGTGTAATAGGTTTTTCCCTGGATCTGAAATTCACTTACCGACAACTTGATGGGGAACAGAGTACCATCTTTCCTCTGACCTTCAACCTCACGGCCAATTCCAATGATCTTTTTCTCCCCGGTGTCGCGATACCGCGAAAGGTATTGATCGTGCCTGGAGCTATGGGGATTGGGCATGAGTATGCTTACGTTATTGCCAACCAATTCCTCCGGAGAATAATTAAAAAGGGCACAAGCACTCCGATTCATCCGGTTGATGGTTCCCTTTTCATCAATGATGATGATCCCGTCAATGGCCGATTCAAATACGGAATCAAGCAGGTTTTGTCCTTTTATGCCGGGGTTTTCGCTCATTTATGATTACCGCAAGTAATTAAACTCATCAATTTAATTGACAAATATCAGTAACTTAAAACAAAACATCCCATATTTTGTGCCCTAATTGAAGATAAATAATTTATGATAGACTTAAAAGCACCGGTGAGCAACATCATGACCAAGGATTTGCTCATCGTCACTCCGGAAGACAACCTGTTGAAGGTGAAGCAGATTTTTGAAGAACACAACATCCATCACATACCCGTGGTGGAGTTTCGGGATTTGGTCGGCCTGTTGAGCAAGTCCGACTTTCTTCTTTATGCCAATTCATTGGGGCGCGGTAATGATCTTGAGGTCGTGGATGACCAAAAGCTTGAATTTACCAAAGTAAAACAATTGATGGTGAAGCGGTTGGGTAAACTCGAGCCGGATGACCGGATCGAAGTGGCCATTGAGGTATTTCTCACCAATTACTTCCATTGCCTGCCTGTGGTGGAAGGCAAGGAACTGAAAGGTCTGGTAACTCCATTTGACATCCTGAAATACCTCAGCAAGAATACTTAGTATTGTAAATCAAATTAGTATACATTAAATAATAAATTTATGTATCATACCATCCTGTGTCCGTTCGATCAATCTGAATTTGCTGAAAGAGCCTTGGAGCGTGCTGCCAGAATGGCTGCGGACAAGTCCGGTACATTGGTGGTTGTAAACGTGTTGGTGAATCCATTTATGTTTGACGGGGGGAGTCATCTGCTATCCAACAACATGATGGCGGTGGACCTCATGTCCCGGATCCGGGTCGAAACCGATGCCGAGATGGCAGCTTTGAAATCAAAGCTCCAGGCTGAGTACCCTTCTCTGGAGATACAGATGCATCTGGTGGAAAGCAATGACATCGGAGATGCCATCCTGACCGAAGCAGAGCGGATCGGTGCCGATCTCATAGTCATGGGATCACATGGCCGCAAAGGTCTCAGACGGCTGGTCATGGGCAGTGTTGCAGAATACATTTTGCGCGAGGCAAGGTGCCCCGTCATGATCGTAAAGTGATCTGATCCCACGTAAAATATAAGGAGAGCAATCTCCGCTACAGTATGGCTTTATTTTGTGTTTAATAGGTTTAATAAGAGTTTTTTTTCAAAAGACCGCGGAAATAGTTCAGCGGTCTTTTTTTTTGCGCCAGGGTAATTGCCTCATTTTTGGCATTCAATTCGTAATTTTATCCCAAATACCCGGCTTTGAAATATAATATTTTATTTATTTTTATATGTATATCATTGACAGGAAATGCATTGGCTCAATGTAGTTTCACAGTGAATGCCGGACCGGACAAGCTGGTTTGCAAGCCGGGCGATGCGGTCACCCTGGATGGACGCATCACCGGGAACCCCAGTTCCTTTTATTGGGAGCCGGCCACCAACCTGAATAATCCCAGGATACTTACGCCCAGGGCCACCGTATTTGGTCCCATGACTTATTACCTGGTTGCCCGGGGTCTGGACCCCACCAACCTGGTATTCAACGGCAATTTCAGCGCCGGGAACACGGGGTTTTTCACCGATTATATCCTGGGCAGCACGCCATGCTATGGTGCTGGCTATCTGGATTGCGAGGGTACCTACGATGTGATCACCAACCCTCAGTTGGGTCACTCCGCCTGGGCAAACTGCGGTGACCATACCACGGGAAGCGGGATGATGATGGTCGTAAACGGGGCTGCCAGTTTTCAAAACGTATGGTGCCAGCAGATCAGCGTTATGCCGGATATGGATTACCAATTCAGGGCCTGGTGTGCCTCTGTGCATCCCTCTTCTCCGGCCATTCTCCAGATCACCGTCAATGGCAGTGCGGTAGGAGCGGTTTTTAATTCAAGCGGCGCCACCTGCAACTGGGAGGAATTTGGCGCAGATTTTAATTCAGGAGCGAATACAACCCTGGAAATTTGCATCACCAATTTAAATACGAATACCGGAGGCAATGATTTTGCCCTGGATGACATTTCCCTCAGAAAAATATGCGAGACACGCGATACGGTGGAGGTCGATGTCATCAATATTGTGGCCGAAATTGCGCAGCCCGAGGAAGTCACCTGCGATCGTTTTATTTTTCAACTGGATGCCACGGGTTCTTCTTCGGGACCCGGATGGACCTATCAATGGACCGCATCTCCCGGCAAGATACTCAGCGGCGATAAAACACTGACTCCCACCATCGATGGTCCGGGCACCTATAACCTCACTGTGTGCAGCCCCCTGCCCGGATGCTGCAAGACCGTCACGGTCGAGGTCACAGGAAATAAAACGCCGCCCTTGATTTCCCTGTCCACCAGGGATACCATCGGATGCGGCAAGGATTTTGCCCTGATCCGGACTTCGAGCAACAGCCAGAATCTGACCTACACCTGGACAGGCCCCAATGGTTATACCTCTGACGAAAAAGATCCTTTGGTTGCTGAAGGGGGTGTATACGTCGTGACCGTGACCGATGAATACAACTGCAGCCGCGTGGATTCGATCCGGATCCTCGAAAAGGCAGAAAATCCCAAGGTGAGTTTTGAGTTCAACCACATCAACTGCAAATTTGACTCAGCCCGGCTCAAGGCGATCAGTTCCATTCAGAATTCCAGCTTTGAATGGTTTGGCCCCAATGGTAAGAAGCAGACCGGTGATCAATGGACCACGGCAGACAGCGGCTGGTACCTGCTCAAGACCACGACCCCTTCCGGATGCATCCGCTTTGATTCCATTCGCGTACTCAAGGACCAAAGTGCCCCATCGATCGGTTTTAGGATGGACAGCATCGATTGTGCCAGGGATTCGGCAACCCTGCG
>CAYXKO010000197.1:0-5193 GCA_964465435.1 uncultured Saprospiraceae bacterium
GAAGACGGCCTCATCGTCATTATGTGGCGCGGCTGGCTGGAACGCCAGGGCGCTGCCGGCAACGCCGGAATCCGTCCCCCGCCTTTGGGCATGGCTGGCCCGCCGGATTTCATGGCCGCGCTGCAGGGACTCCCGCTGACTGAAATGCAAAAAGCACAAATCGACTCCCTTCAACAAGCGCAGCACGAAAAAGCCGTGGCGCTTTTTCGGCAGCGCCAAACCGGCACGCTCGCTTTTGAGAATTTTCGCTCGGTGCGCGACACGATGAACGAGGAGATGATGAAGCAGATGCAGAACATGCGCCGATGATCCGGCCGAAAGGCTTTTTTCATTTTGAGGCTGGTCTTTGATTTTTAACCGGCTTAGCTCCATTTCATTACTTTACTCGCAGGATTTGGTTATTTTTATGGCCTATTTGGCTTACATGAAAAAACTCGCTCATTCCGCTTTGGTGCTGCTCCTGACATCCTGGATTTCCCATGCCCAGCTGGCAAATGGAAGTTCGGCCTATGAAATATCCGCCAACGACATCAACAACAACGGGTACTCTCTCACAGCCGCGATGGCCGGGGGCAAATCAGCCTGTATCGATTTTATGGCCACCTGGTGCGGACCATGCTGGTCTTTTCACACCAGCCAGATCCTGAAAAACGTACACAACAACTTATCCGCTCTGACCACCGTGGTGATGATCGAAGGAGACTTTGCTACCAACACCAACTGTCTGTATGGTTCCTCAGGCTGCACGGGAAAGGGCACTCAGGGCAATTGGGTCGCCGGCGTCCCTTATCCGATCATCGAACTGACATCCAGCAACGGAGGCTCCGTAATGAATGATTACAACGTTAATTATTATCCTACCCTCTACGTCATTTCTCCGGATTTCCGCGTCTGGGAGATCAAGAACAGATCCTATGACGAATATTACAACTGGATCGTGCATAGCTTTTCACTCAATGCCACGGCACAGGTGACCCACTCAACCTGTGGAGACAACGGCAGGGTGGACCTGACCCCAACGGGGGGCTACTCGTTGCTCAAGTACAAGTGGAGCAATGGCGCCACCACCGAGGACCTCGTCAACATTCCGGGAGGAACCTATTCCGTCACCGTCACAGATGCCAACGGCTATTTTGAGTCTTACGGTCCCTGGACAGTGGATGGTCCATCCAGAAGGGTGGGGATTGTCAGTCAAACTGTGGTCAACAATGATTGCTTTGGCTTTCAGAAAGGCCGCATCTCCGTGCAGGTTTCTTATGGCACACCCGGTTACAATTATTCCTGGAGCAATGGCGGTACCACAAACGAAATAAAGGATCTCCCCGCAGGTTCCTACACCCTGACCATCACGGATGCAGCGGGCTGTACCACGACGCGCAATTACCAGATCACAGAGCCCCCCTTGCTCACGGGCAAGATTTTGGTGGGTCATGAAACCTGTGACTCCCGGAATGGATTCATCGCCATCACGGCACAGGGCGGGACCCGTCCTTACTACTACGACATAGGATCAGGTAAAAAAACAAACTCGGTTTTTGACAAACTGAAAGGAGGAACCTACAAGGTGATTCTGACCGACTCCAAAAATTGTCTGTATCAAGAGGAGGCGGTCCTCGATGCCACCCACAAGCCCAAGACCGTGGCAGGCGCTCCGCAGGACCTGATATGCGGCCGGGATACGGTTTTTTTGGAAGGGTTTGGCACAGAGACGGGCAACGATCTGGTTTATACCTGGTCGACCCGCGGAGGTCTGATTGCAGGAGACTCCAACAATCTCCAGATCAGGGCGGTAAAGGAAGGCGTCTATTTTTTGAAAGTGAAAAACCTGATCACCGGTTGTGAAAACACCGATTCAACCAGGGTCTTTGAAAAGCGGATCCTGCCCGATATCGCGGTCAGTGCGGACACTTTTATCAATTGTTATCATCCGTCCGCAGAGCTTGAAGGCCTGAGTAAAAATCAGCATGCGCGTCATTTCTGGACTCGCCTGGAGAGCACGTTCAAAGATACATCATCCAGGATCAGGGTCGGAGAAGGAGGCAAATTTGTATTCCATGTTCTGGATACGATCACCGGCTGTGCCGCAAGGGACACGGTTTTTGTCCGGGAGGACCTGAGGAAGCCTTATGTTGAATTTGTTCCGGTGACAAACCTGAGCTGCGTTTTGCAGGAACTGCGTCTGGATGCCAGTCCCTCCGAAAACGGACCCGATTTTACCACAGAGTGGATAACGGGAGATGGAAATATTCTCGAGGGCTCATCGGGTTATCGTCCCCTGGTGGACAAGGGAGGGACCTATGTTATGATCCTAACGGATAAACGAAACGGATGCCAGTCCGTGGAATCTTATTTTCTTTTGCAGGATACCCTTCACCCCAGGATTGAGTTTTCGCCAATCCAGGATCTCAGTTGCAAGCGGAGTGAACTGGTTTTGGAAAATATCCACGATGATACGTCCTGGTCTTACAGCTGGATGACTCAGGATGGAAATATTCTGGATAGTGCCGAAAAAAAATCCGTAAGAGTGGACCAGCCCGGTTGGTATCAATTGACAGTCCTGAATCAAAGAAATGGCTGCCAGTCCCGGAGAGATCAAAGGGTGTTCAAACAGACAGAGCCCAGATCCGCCTGGAGTCATCAGACCGAGGACCTTAAGGTCACATTTGCAGACCAGTCAGAAGGAGTTCCCAGGTCCTGGCATTGGGAGTTTGGGGACGGGACCGTTTCTGCCGGGCAGAATCCGGTTCATACTTATGCCAATCCTGCAAACTACGACGTCTGCCTGACGGTAGGGAATGACTGTGGTCAGAGTACATCCTGCAGGCTTATGGCCATTGGCAGCACAAACCGGGATCTCAATTTTTCCACCTGGGAGATCAGCCACATCAGCTGCCATGGCGGCAGCGATGGACGGATCGGATTGACGGTTCAGGGGGGCATTCCTCCATATGTTTATGAGTGGTCTCAGGGAGGGCGGGATTCCGTGCTGACTTCGATACAGGCAGGTGATTATTCCGTGACGGTCACTGATCAGGCAGGGACGCGCATCCAGAGATCATTTGTGATCAAGCAACCTTCGGCACTTGAACTGGCAGAGCTCAAGGTCGTTCCGGTCACAGCCCCAAACCTGGGCTCCATCAAACTGACCATCTCCGGAGGGGTTCCGCCTTATGCCTTTGTTTGGTCGCATGGAGGATCCACCGCCGATGTGGACAGTCTTCAGAAAGGCAGCTATTGGGTGGAGGTCCGCGATGCCAACGGATGCATCCTGAATCTGGGTCCTTTTGAGATCATTGACGTTTCATCGATACAGGATGCAGATGACTTAATCCACCTGGAGTTGATGCCCAATCCGGCCCGGCATGCGGTTCAAATCAAATATTCCTTCTCCGGCATTTCAGAGGACTCTCCTGTCCGGATCGTTCTGATGGACTTGCAGGGTGTCATTAAAAAGGAACTCCGGTCAGGCGCATCAGAAAACAGCCTGATGATGGATTTGGGTGGATTACCAGGAGGACTCTACATACTGGACCTTCGGAGTCCGGCCGGCCATGTAAGGCGCAAGCTCCAGGTGTTGCATTGATGTTCCCGCAAGAGCTTTCATACTGACCCGGGTAAAACATCATAATCATTTGATTTTTAGTTTACACCGAGGTAATATAGGGCTGATATTTTTGCCTCAAAATCTTAGCGTTGAGAAACCGTATCGCTTTTGATTATGGACTGGTTTTGCTTATTTTGATTGCCACAGTGGTTGCCGTTGTACAGGTATCGGGATTTGTAAGTGTCCCCTTGGCACAATGTGCGGAAACCTGTACGAAATGCAATTAGACTGACGATCCGGACAGGCTGCCTGGCTAAATTCACGCCATTTGCGCATGCGCAGAGGAAGAGGCTTTTTCCTTTAGGGTGCACCGGTTTTTTGAAGCACCTGAATTTGTCATCTCAAGCCACAAAATCACCTTGCCGGACCATTGAAATGGTTATATTTGGGTCGAATTTAACCTGAACTCAAAATCGTTTTCCAATGAAGTCTTTTCCTCTCCTTTTACTTCCGCTCCTCTTACTGGCCCAACCCCTCTTTGCCGACTTTAAGTTGGTCTGCCCGCCCGATGTAACGATCTCCTGCACTGAGGAGTATTCAGACCTAGATCGCTGGGGCAAGGCCTATACCGAAGAAAATGGGTATGTCAAATGGCAGCACGATTGCAAGATTGTATATCAGATCAACGATTGCGGGGTGGGTACCATCATGCGTACCTGGGGGGTGTTGAATCCCGAAACCTGGCAATGGATCACCTGCTCCCAGTTGATCACACTTTCGAATGCAAATGCCTTTGGATACCGGGACATCACTTTTCCTCCCTCCGTCACCATCGAAAGTTGTAATCCGGAGGATAGTCTGAAGAAACTTCCGCGACCTTACGACAGGCCCGTATGGAAGACCAGCAAATGCGCCAAGCCCATGTTGAGCTATTCGGATGTGCGTTACAAAACCACGGAAGGCTGCGTCAAGATAGTCAGGACCTGGAAGGTGCTGGACTGGTGCGTTTATGATCCCTATACCAATCCGGGCGCAGGTGTGTTCACAGGCACCCAGGTGATCAAGCTTATTACCAAAGATCCTCAGGCATCGCTGGCCTGCCTCAGGGATACGCTGGTGGTCGCGGATAAGGAATGTGGCGGCGCACAGGTGGTCCTGCCTTCCGCTCAATTCCTGTCCCCATGCAATGCCCCTTTCATCATCAGAAATAATTCACCCCACGCCAGCTCACAGGGTGCCGACGCAAGCGGATTTTATCCGGTGGGCACTACCAAATTTTACTTCGTGGCAGAGTATGCCTGCGGGACAGAGATCAAATGTGAAGTGACCGTGCGGGTGGAAAGCAAAATTCCTCCAACACCCTATTGTTTGACCGGCGCCGTGATAGACCTGATGCCTGTGGACGACGATAAAGACGGATCTCCGGACAGGGGGATGATCGAAGTATGGGCTTCTGACCTTAACAAGGGAAGCTTTCACAAATGTCCCGGTCAGAAACTGGTGTTTTCTTTTTCCAGGGACCGGAACGACCGCGTAAAGACCTTTACCTGCGACGACCTGGGTAAAAATGACATTGAAATATGGGTTACGGACACTTTGGGCAATCAGGACCATTGCAAGACCACCATTGAGATCCAGAACAACATAGG
>CAYXKO010000198.1:0-5182 GCA_964465435.1 uncultured Saprospiraceae bacterium
CGAATTCATTGAGTATTGTTTTCTCACCCAGCAGCTGACCGATGGACATGATGTGCGTCGGGTCTATGCCGATGATCCAGGCTACGGGTGCAAACAAGATGCCCATGATAAACTGAAGGTCAAAGTTCTTATGAGTTCCGAGGGTCTGCTCAGTGACCCATTGATTCAAACCATAACTTCCCAAACCGGCCAAAGCCAGATTGATGAGATATACAAAGGCCATAAAGGCAAGCAACATGGCGCCCACGTTGACGGCCAGTTTGAGTCCATCCGTCGTGCCTCTGGACAGGGCATCCAGAAAATTGCTTCCGGCCTCCTCCTTGCTGATCTCTACGGTGTGGTCCACTTTCTGATCTTCCGGGTAGATCATCTTGGCACATACGATGGCAGCGGGGGCTGAGATGATGGAGGCCGTGAGCAGGTGCATGCCGAAATAGATCCGGTCTGCCTCGCTGTCTCCACCCAGCATGGCCATGTAGGCACCAAAAACGCTGCCCGCAATGGTGGCCATGCCTCCTACCATGAGACAGAGTAGCTCAGATCGGGTCATGCGCTCCAGATAGGGTTTTACCAACAGTGGTGCCTCTGTCTGACCAATGAATACATTGGCCGCTGTTGCCAGACTTTCTGCGCCGGATAAACGGAGGGTCTTTCGCATCAGCCAGGCGAAACCCCCAACCACTTTCTGGAGTATGCCCAGATAATATAGCACGGATGAAAGAGCCGAGAAAAATATGATCGTAGGCAAAACCATAAAAGCAAAACCATAGGGAGTTCCCGGTTTCGCCAGGTCGCCAAAAAGAAATTGGGAGGACTGCTGGCTGCTTTGGATCATCACCGAGAAAAATCGGACGACCCACTCAAAAACATTCCGGATCCCATCGATCTGGGTGATCCCAAAAGCAAGAACGATCTGAAGGCCCATTCCGATGCCCACCATTTTCCAGTCTATCGCCTTTCGGTTTTTGCTTAACAAATAACAGATAGCCAGCAAAATAGCCATTCCGAGAAACCCCCTGAGTACGTTGATCATACTTTCCATCTTTATTTCGAATGGGAAAAATAGCGGATTTTACAGAACTTTGGACTTCGCAATTGAAGACAGTCGGTAATTAAATATGAATATTGGTATAACAGGCGGGAGCGGATCGGGCAAGACGGCTTTTATCAGGGAACTGCGCAACAGGTTTGGCGAGGATCAGCTGGCCATTATTTCTGAGGATAATTACTACAGGCCCCGGCAGGAACAAATGGCCGATGAAAACGGAGTGCTCAATTTTGATATACCCGAGGCCATTGAGGATTCCGCACTTATTTCAGACATACTCAAACTTAAAAATGGCCAGGCGATCGTCCGGACGGAATACACATTCAACAACGACCGGCTATCCCCCAGGGAAATCAAAACCACTGCTGCACCGGTCATAATCGTGGAGGGCCTCTTCATCCTGCACAGACAGGAAATACGCTCACTGATGAACCTCAGCGTCCTGATCCATGCGCGGGATGAACTCAAGCTGATCCGGAGAATTCACCGGGACCAGCAGGAGAGGAACTATCCCCTGGATGACGTGCTATACCGATACCAGCATCACGTCTCCCCGGCTTACCAAAAATACATAGCTCCCTATCTCGATGAAGTAGACCTCACGATCAATAACAACAAACACTTCCGCAACGGTGTGGATTTACTGGCTTCCTACATCCTTCATTGTGGTCTGAAAAAGAAATGAGGAAAGAGATTTCACCCTGATCCGCTCTGGTTTGGGGTATGCCCAAAGGATTTTCCAAGGAAGAGCAATATTTTGCCGGAATCGGTCTTAGCAAGAAGTATGGGTGGGGTAAGTCTTACATAGGGTTCATGTCCGGATGCCAATCAGCGATCGCGATCCATTCCGTCTTTTGCTTTATTTCGGGAAGCCTGAATTTCTTTTGAGGCCTTCGGTCGCTTAAGTGCACGGGCGCAGGCATGAGCAGTCCAAATTATAAAGGGCCAAATTGCACCCAAAGGATCGGAAAACAGGACCCGTTCATTTTCAAAATGGCTTTTTTAAAATCATATTATTAAAATTTCAAATATTTTATTTCTATAATTTATAAAAAAGTATATGTGTATTGAACAGATATATAATAAAATACAATTATATTTTTCGAATAATAGGATTGGTTTGTTCTGATATTATAAAAAATTGGTATATATTTTGCTGTATAGGCCCTGATACATAGAATCAATCATGCATTACTCACAATCAGTTAAAATTCTTATCATGGCCTCAGCGCTCAAACTCAGGAATCAGTCCAATATACTGTGGCTGATTTTCTTCGCGGCATTCTCGACCTTCCTGTACGGGGGAGGGGGAAAGCAGACCTCATCATCGGCGTACTTGCAGATTGCCTGCAATGATCTGGTACACGTTTCACTGGACGATCGTTGTTTTGCAACCATCACACCCGCCACCGTCCTGCAGGATATGCAGGGTCAGGCATCAGATTACCGGATTGAGGTGACCTACAACGGTGTCATCAGACCGGATCTTAATTTTGGTGCCAATGACATCAACAGGTACTTTGATTATAAGATCTGGTATCTCCCCACTGGAAATTCCTGTTGGGGAAGAATAAAGATCGAAGACAAGTACCCTCCGCAAATGGTATGCAGTCCGGATACCATCCGATGTAAGGACAGTTTTCATCCCAATTTTCTGGGATATCCCATACCAGCTTCCTTCACAACAGCTTATATGGATACCGTGGCGTGGGATTCTACAGGAGGGTTTCACCTTCCCGTCCGTTTTAAAGTGTACAACTGGGATGCGTGCAGTGTAGTGGATCTGAGTTACCGCGACCGTATTGATTATTATGGTTGTGACTCTCTTTGTTTCAAGAAATTATTCCGCGAATGGATAGCAGTGGACGGGGCAGGCAACACTTCACGCTGTACCGATTCTGTCTGCATTTTGAGGCCGGATGCACGGGATATCCAATACCCCAGGCATTTTGACGGTTTTGATCTTCCATACCTGGAATGCGATCAGAATTTTCCAAAACTTCCCGGAGGAAATCCCTCACCTGAGTTTACAGGCCATCCTATTCCGAATGGATGCAATACACTGGTAGCAACCTATTCAGATCTTAAGATCGTGGTATGTGAGAAAACCTACAAGGTGATCCGCAGATGGCAGATCGTGGATTGGTGTTCCAGAGAGAACTTTGAATACAGCCAGTTGATCAAAGTCGTGGACGATGAGGCTCCTGAATTTGAACTTCCGCAGGATTACACGGTAGGCATGACTCCCTGGAGTTGTGGCTCATATGGTAAGATATTGCCTCCGTTCAACGTGACCGATTGTTCCAGTTGGTCCTACGATGTCTATGTAAAATTACCGGACCCTGTCACAGGTAACGCCGGTCCAAAAATTAAGGATTACATCAAATACAACAAGCAGGATAAGTGTTTTTATCTGGATGGGGCACCTGAGGGACGCATTTGGGTAGTCTATGTGCTCACAGATGCTTGTGGAAATGAAGCTGAGGATTTTATAGAGATTGGCGTCGTGGATGATCAGATGCCGGTGGCCATATGCGATCAAAGGACTGTGGTTACACTCACTTCAGACGGCACTGCCAAAATATTTGCAGAAACATTTGACGATGGCTCTGTGGACAATTGTGCGATCGGAGGATTCCGGGTCAGGAGAATGTCAGACACCTGCAAAACGGGCACCGATGAATTTGGACCTTATGTTCAGTTTTGTTGCCTGGATGTGGGCAAAATCATCATGGTGGCGCTTGAAGTAACAGACACCTATGGCAACTCCAATACCTGCATGGTGGAGGCGGTCGTGCAGGAGAAAGAACCTCCTGTGATCATTGCACCCACCGATATCACCATCAGTTGTGGTTACAACCGGGGCGACCTGAGTGTGTTCGGAAAGATCGCCTATGATCAGCAGGACAGACAACAGTTGATCATCCGGGATTACTACTATGCAAACAATTCCTTCATTGCAGGAATAGACGGATATGCCTATGACAATTGTCATGTGACCGTGACTGAAACAGTGCGCGATTCCATCGTGTGCAATCAGGGTAAGATCTGGAGGACTTTTACTGCCGTCGACAACCAGGGCCTTAGTTCCAGGGCCACGCAGGTGATCCACATTTTCAATCCGGACCCCTTTGATGGTAATGACATCAGATGGCCTCAGGAGCACGTGCGCATAGAATCCTGTCGCGCAGCTGATACACATCCGGACAAAACAGGCGCTCCTGTGTTCACCAATACCCAGTGTGCAAACGTGACCATGAATTACGCCGATACGAGACTGACCGTTCTGGATAGCATCTGTTATAAGATCCTCAGAAAGTGGACCGTACTGGAATGGTGTCAGTATGAGCCAAGAAGCAACAAGGGATTGTGGGAATTCACCCAGGTCATCTATGTGTACAACCAGACTCCTCCGGACCTGTATACCTGTCAGGAACTATTGTTCTGCGATGACAGCGCCTACAAGGATTCCATTACCGGCAAATGCATGGCTCATTACGATATGACCGGAGATGGTGAAGATGATTGCACCTATCCCCAGGATCTGCTCTGGTCATACAGATTAGACGAAAACAACGATGGTACATTTGGTCCCGTGATCAGGGGCAACCGGGCGAGTGGTGTATTGCCGGTCGGGGTGCACAGGATCCGCTGGACCTTGGAAGATCAGTGTGGCAACATCAGTCAATGCGACCAGGTATTCACGCTCAGGGATTGTAAAAAGCCAACACCTTATTGCCTGCCGGGCGTCAATACCGTGATCATGCCCACCACAGGCATGGTGGCTGTATGGGCCAAAGATCTGGACCTGGGCAGTTTTGACAACTGCAGTGCCAAGAGCGGACTTAAGTTTTCCTTTAGTTCAGACACCAGTGTTACCAGTGTTACCTATACCTGCGACAGCCTGAATAAACAGCAGTTCATAGTAAAACAAGTGAGAATTTATGTTACCGATGAAGAGGGCAATCAGGATTACTGCGAGACCCAAATCAGGATACAGGATAACAACCAGGCTTGCGGTGGCAATCTGACCGGAGTAGGCGGTAATCTGAAAAGGCCAGATGGAACAGCCATTCCTGAATCCGTCATCCACGTGTACGATCAGTCTGGTCAGGAGGTATCGACCATCGAATC
>CAYXKO010000199.1:0-5173 GCA_964465435.1 uncultured Saprospiraceae bacterium
ATGATCACGCTGTTCATCCCAATGAGACTGTTTCTACCGATATGTGCTCCATGTATCATGGCCCCGTGTCCCACGTGCACATCTTCTTCCAAAAAGACAGTGATTCCCGGAAACATGTGGATCATGACGTGTTCCTGAATATTGCAACCGTCGCTGATGACGATCTCGCCAAAGTCACCCCTGATCGCTGCAAACGGGCCCACATAGACTCCGGCCCCAATCCGCACGCAGCCCGTAACGCAGGCCATCGGATGTACAAATGCATCCGGATGGATATAGGGTGTGAATTCCTTGAAACTGTAGATCATTATAAATTCTGATAGACCGTGCAAAATTAGTTTTTTTGTACTTTGGACTTTTATTAATATTAAATTATGGATATCAGGACTATATCAGGCTTCCTGGCCGAATTGGAGCTAAACAACAACCGCGCCTGGTTTGAGGAACATCGCGATACATTTAAAACCCGGATCGAAAAACCTTTTCGGGAATTTATCCAGACACTCCTGGATCAGATCACGAAGATTGAAAAGTCAGGGCCTCTCAGGGCCGAAGATGCTGTTTTCAGAATATACCGGGACATCCGGTTTTCCAAGGACAAATCTCCCTATAAAACCTATCTTTCGGCTATCATCTCTCCGGATGGCAGGACAGGGATGCAGCTCCCCGGTGTTTATGTGGAGCTTAGGGCGGATGTTGTCTATGTTTATGCCGGTATTTATCAAACAGATGCCAAATCCCTGAAGATCCTTCGTACAAATATCTCAGAACGATTGGATGATTTCCGCAAGATTTATTCAGATTCGGGATTTAGAGAATTTTTTGGGGAGATCCAGGGGGATAAAGGAAAGGTGCTTCCGGCTGAGCTTAAAATGAAATCCGTTCTTGAGCCACTTTTGTATAACAAAAGCTTTTACGTTGTCAGCCAATTTGCAATCGATTTTGATGAGCCCGAAAAACTTCAAAAAGAGATCATGGCCAGGTACAGGTCTGCAATGCCCTTGAACAGATTTCTCAGGCAGGCCCTGGAGGAATGAAGTTTCCAAAATTCTGAGCCCTACAGCTCCTCTTTTAAAAGTGGAAGCTGCCTGTTTACCAGAATGGCAGCGTTGATTTCAAATCCCAAAATGAGGATCAAAACATTGATCCGTATCCACAGCAGGGTGATCACCAGGGCGGAGATGGCTCCATAGACTTTGTGGTAGGTGGAAAAGTTCTCTACAAAATAGGCGAAAAGCACCGAGCTCAGTATCGATGTGGTGGTCGCAAATATTGTCCCTGGAGAAAGGAATCCAAGAGGCTTTCTGAGTGCCGGTCCATATCGGTAAATCAGATCGATCACCGTGATGAACAGCATCAGAACCACGGAGTATTGCAGCAGGGTGATGCTGTAGGAGGCCAGTTTCCCCAGTTTGAGAAGCCCGAAGAACCATTTGAAGATGATGCCGCCCAATATGAGCAAAACGACTGAGAGGACGAGCAGGAAACCAAGAAGGAGCGTGATCCCAATGGCGACCATTTGCTTTTCGAGGAAGGATCTCTTTCTGAAACTGGATCGGTAGGTCTTGTCAAAGCCCTTCATCATGGCCAGAATCCCGTCTGAAGCAAAGTACAGGGCCAGAAAGAATCCCAGCGAAAGTATGCTTCCCCTAGCCTGAGGTTTGAGGCCTGATATAATATTGTTCCAAAGATATTTGGATGTGTCCTCCGGTAATATGTCCCGCAGGGATCTTTCGAGATTGTTAAACAGATCCAGCTCTTTAGGCAGATAGGCAGTCAGAGTGAAGAGAAATAGGATTGCCGGAAAGAGCGCCAGAAAAAAATGGAAGGACATGGCACTGGCTCTTGTAGAGATGTCGTTTTTACGGATCTCCTGATGAATGAAAGTAAAAAGGGTGAAAAGGCTTACTCCATGAAATCCCGGTAAGGAATATCTTTTACTGAACGCAACAAGAAAGTCCGACAAGGGATTGTCGAAGATCAGAATTTCAATCCTTCTCCAAAATTCAAATATAGTACTCCTCAAGGACATCCATGATTTGTTTGGGTACCGGCACTCTCTTGTTGGTGTTCTTATCTACAAAACAAAGGGTCACCAGGCCCCGGTTTGCCAATTTGCCATCGCTTTTGATAATGTCCGTGTTAAACTGGATGGTGTCTCCCGGAAGATGGGGAATGGATGTTTCCAGATTGAGCAGTTCGTCATAGAAACAGGGTCTGACGTATTTGACCTGCAGGGACATGACGGGCATAAACACCAGCAAGTCGTCTTCCATTTTTTGGTAACTAAGGCCCAGTGCGCGCAATGCTTCCACTCTTCCTACTTCATAGTACAAGGGATAGTTGCCATAATAGACATATCCCATGCGGTCTGTCTCCCCATATCTTACCCTTACCTGCGTAATGCTTTTAAACATTTTGCTTGTTCTTGGGTACCCTTGCCACAGGAAATGACATGCAGTGTGTGCCGCCCCGGGCACGGGAGAGCTCACTGGATGACAGGGTGATGATGGTGTTTTGGATTTCTTCAGGCCGTTTGTTTTCTTCGGCCACCATCTTCAGGAAATCCGAAGAATGGATCACATCGTATCCTTTGTTTCTGAATGCCTTTTCGGTGAATGTGTTGCGATCGTAGGTCAGTGCCACTCCGGGTTTGATGGTGAGGAGATTGCATCCGTCGGTCCATTGTTCTCTCTCCTGGTAGGGAGATTCGCCCATGCCGCTCCAGATAAAATCAATCTCCGGACTCATTTCTTCATGCATAAAGTCCCGCACAGACGGATATTCCGTGATGTCTCCGTCGTTGCGGTGCACCGTTACATAAGAGCCAAGTCCATCTTTCACGATTGGCTTGTAGGCAACGAAATGATTGTGGTTGATTTGAGTGAATAAGGTATCGATGTGCATAAACGATCGCTCTTTGGGGACATCGATCTCGACTACGTTCTTCACCAGGTTTTTCTCAAAAAGTGCATTTTTAAGAACATTCATCGCGTGCTCTGTGGTTCGTTCACTGGAGCCAATGAGGAGGTAATCCTCACTCAATATCATGAGGTCCCCGCCTTCAATGGATATTGGCTCGCCCTTTCTCGAAGGTGGGTATTGGTCCACCAGATTGAGGTTTATCAAACGGTTTTTCTGGAAGAGATGAGAAAACATGGGATGGGCATGGAGGAAAAACCGGGTCAGAAGATTCTCGCGGTGTCTCACGGACTTGGCAGCCTTGGTGATGATGATGTGGTCCCGGATCGTGATGCCTATATCCCGGGTGAAAATAAAGTTTGGAATGGGGTCGAAATAGATTTTGTCCTTCCTGGAATCATAACCTGAAATCAATACTTCAGCCAGGTTCTTGTGATCCATGTGCCTTAATTCCTCCGCCCATAAGGAAGGGAGTTCTTCCCAATCCTTGATCTTCTGAACGAGCTCTTCTTTCAGATCAGCACTTGTATTCAGGGATTCTTCTATGAGGACTTCTGTTTCCAGAACGTTTTCAGCACCAATAAAAAAATTGAGGATGGAGGTGAATACATCGTGTTCCCTGCGCATGGTGGGCAGGAAAACTATGTCGTCAAAAAGCAGTTCCCCGGCTCGCCTGGGGCTGATCCTGTCAATCCCTACATCCGGTCTGTGGACTATGACCTTTTCCAGAGGTTGGATTTCAGAATCTACAAAGACGTTGAAAGATGTATTCATGATGTCTGATTTTCACAAAAATATTCAATTGCCCTGAACTAACTTTGGTTCTTCATAATTTAACATTCCGTAAACACCGCCTTATAGGTGCATATTAAAATATTTATTTTGCTTTTAATTGTTTCAATTGGCAGTTTATCAAGGGGTTGTGATGTGCGTACCTAATGATGGCCCCTGACATTGATCCGGGTATGCTATGGAATGAACGGGCTGCCTGTTTTTTTCTGGAACCAAATTTTAGGCAAGGGGTTTATTTACTTGAAAATCTAGAGGATATGGTTTTTTTGCTATTTCTTACTGTCTTGTTTCTGATCGAGTTTTACGCATTTCAGGGATTCAGGCTTGTTACGGGCTCCTTTTCCGGGGATATTCTGAAGCTTTCACTTAATTGGTCTTACTGGCTTATCACCTCGGCACTTTTGTTGTTTGTGGTTTATGGAATGTTCACCTACCGGAAGACGCACGTCTTTCCTGTTGTGTCAAAATGGAGCATCAACCTCTTTATCAGCATATTTGTCACCAAGCTGATCTTCATTGTTTTTTTGCTTTCTGAGGATCTTTACCGCCTGGTGTTTGGATTGGGCAACAGGGTCTTTTCTGATGTAGGGGATAGCTTTATTCCCGAAAGGCGTTTGTTTATGAGTCAGATGGGACTTGCCGTTGCCAGCGTCCCATTTATATCGTTTTTATACGGAATCACCAAGGGTAAGTACAACTACAAAGTGCACCAGCTGGAGCTTTTTTTTGATGATCTGCCCGCAAGTTTTGACGGATTCCGCATAGCACAGTTTTCCGATTTTCACAGTGGCAGTTTTGATGATGTATCCGAAGTCAAGAAGGGCCTCGAAATGTTACAAGATCAAAATTGTGATGCGATCGTGTTTACAGGTGATCTGGTCAATAATACAGCCGATGAATTTGAACCCTATCAGGACATGTTCAGGCAGTTGAGCGCCCCACAGGGTAAATATTCCATATTGGGCAATCACGATTACGGTGATTACATCGCCTGGGATTCTGCAGACCTTAAGAGGCAAAACCTCGATAAACTTTGTCAGATGCAGAAGGGCGCAGGTTTTGAGCTGTTGAGAGACAGGAATGTCAGGATTGAAAAAGATGGCGAGTCGATATATGTTTGCGGGGTTGAGAATTGGGGCATCGGATTTGGAAAACGGGGAAATTTGAAAAAAGCATTGGAAAATGTTCCCTCCGGAGCTTTTAAATTTCTGCTTTCTCATGATCCTACCCACTGGGAAAACGAGGTTAAAAATTATCCTGAACAGGTTGGGTTGTGTCTTTCAGGTCATACCCACGGTGCCCAAATGGGGGTGGAGATACCGGGAATCAAGTTTAGTCCCGTGCAGTTCAGGTATCCTCACTGGGCAGGTCTGAAGGAGGAGAACGGACGATACCACTATATCAACCGGGGTTTTGGCTTTCTGGGCTTTGCCGGTAGGGTAGGAATATGGCCGGAGAT
>CAYXKO010000200.1:0-5168 GCA_964465435.1 uncultured Saprospiraceae bacterium
ATGCCGATGCCTGTCTTGATCATGAGCCCAAAGTCAAAATCGTAGCGGTAACCCAGCATATAGGAACCGGTGAATATGCCTTGGTAATCCTTGTTTTGCTTGCCGCCATCGCTGTCCTTGAAGCTGAAGTTTGCATACCATTGTGTAGCCTCCAGGCTCAGGGATGATTGTGCCTGCAGTATGTGAAGACTGCTCAGCAGGAAAAGGAAAAATGCACTTGGTTTCATATCCGTATTGTTTTTTTTCAATGTAAAATGATGATCTTAATGATTCGTTTTTTGCCGGTTTGTTCTTCGATGGAAAGCAGGTAGGTTCCCGGTATCCAGTGGGTGCAATCGATCTGATGATTCTTCATGCCGGCGAGTTGCTGTGTATGGACCAAGACTCCCTGATCGTTCACAACGCGGATACTCACCTGGCTGATTTCTTCCAGGCTTTCGAGTACGATCCGGTCCTGTGCGGGATTTGGATAATATTCGAGCGAGAGTTGTCCTTCGGGATCCGATTTGGTTTCTCCGAAACTGATCCTCGGCGATTGCTGAAAGCCCGGTCTTACCGTCATGTTGCCTGTTGCACCACTGCCTGTGTGATAGGCCTGGCCCATGGTCTGGGAAAAGGTGATGGATCCCTCCCGGGAGGATGATCCGAGCGGGGAAATGCTCTGTCTCAGGATCGATTGTCCGAATGAAATTCCTGCAAATAAATTCAGAACAAGCAGGATCAGCCACGGTGGAAGTTTTGGTTTGAGAAAAATTGATTTATCCATCTTCTTGATTTTTTAGTTTATAAAAAAATTGAAACAGTTCTATTGAAACTGAATGCACTGATAAATTCTGATTTGGATCAGACCCACGGCGGATCGATCAGGCCGCCCGCGAAACCGGAAATATAACGGAAGTATGTTCTGAGGCAAATTTATAAGCTTTATGTGTCGGATGCAAATTTCTGAATCAATATTTTCACAAAATCCAACAATCAGGGAACTGGGCTCAAAAACTATACTTACACCGGAGGTAGTAGGCGTTTGTCAGGTGAATCAATTCATCTGCGGGCTTATACCAGAACAGCTGTGCGGTGAGGTCGGCGTCCATGCGTTCGGAAATGTCAAAACCGACAGACGGGAGCAGGATAACGGCCTTATCCCAGGGGCCGTACAGTGCGCTCCCGTTCAGCGACCATCTGTCTGCCAGAATCTTCGAGAGACCGGTATAAAAGGTCCAGCGAAAAGGCGACAGATTTCTGGGAGAAAGGGACCCCGAGCCGGTCACCGGTATGCCCGGAATGGAGGCCTGCGGAGCGGATTGATAGAGTGCCGCGACGCTTCCGTACCAGGCATTTCCCCAGCTGTAGTCGGACATCCATGCGATGCTCAGGTTGTTTTTGAGATGGCTCTTTGCAATAATGCCGGGAATGAACCAGGACATTTCTCCCTTGAATCCGGTTTGTTCCAGGCTGCCGGCCCATCCGGCCCCGATGACCAGATCGCTGCGGTACTGTCCGGCCACGACCTGAAAATCATACAAGGCCTGGTTCCAGGAATACCGCACCGCACCAATGGCCTGATTTATTTTTCGTGCCGGCTGATAGGCAAATTCCCATCGGCTGTTCCAGCCCGGGTCCCAGCGCAAGCGGACCAGGTCTGATCCCGGTCTTTCCTCGTAGTCGAAATCCAGCAGGTTGTAGGCATTGAACAGGTCATTGGGATTCCAGATGTTGTGGATGCCCCAGTTGACGCGCTGTCTTCCCAGGCTGATCTGAACCTTGTCATTTCCCCATTCCAGGCTTGCCCTGTCCAGCTGGGTGTTTGCCAGCAGGGCATTTTCATTCAGCCAGTTGATAGAAAGATTTAAAAGGGGAGAGGCATCCTTCAGAGAATTTTGGAGACCTGTGTTTATGAGGAGGGATTCGCCGAAGAAAAAACGCGTTCTGGCGTGCAACTTGATTTTCCACGCGGCATGGGGATAGGACTCCCACTGAATTCTGTTGTGCAGAAAATTGATGTTGTGGTGATCTTTTGTGACGGGGTCGGACTGAAGGATGTTGAGCAGTTTCTGGTATCCGCTCCATTCCATTTTCCGGAGGCTGTCCTGTGCCTTGGTGGCAGGCAGGCTGATCAGCAGGAGAAAGGCAAACAGACCGATCCGGTATGACACATTCATGAGGCCGAGGTATCGTCCACCACCTTGCCGTCCTCCAGGGTGATCACCCTTCTGGCGCGTTCGATGACCCTCTGGTCATGGGTGGAAAAAATGAAGGTGGTTTGCAGGCTGGTGTTCATTTCAAGCATGATGTCGAGCAGCTTGCCGGCGGAAACGGAATCGAGGTTTGCCGTGGGTTCATCTGCGAGGATGAATTTGGGTTTTGCAGCCAATGCCCTTGCCACCGCCACGCGCTGCTGCTGTCCTCCTGACAGTTCCATAGGGCGCTTGTCTCTCTTGTCTGCCAGGCCGATCCATTCCAGGAGCTCCCTGGCCCTTTCAGCGCGTTCCTTTCGCGGGCGATTCTGGAGGAGCATGATAAACTCTATATTTTCCTCTGCGGTGAGCACCGGGATCAGGTTGTAGGACTGAAACACAAAACCTATGTGGTGCAGCCGGAAATCCATGAGCTGACTTTCTGACAGCGCGGTGATGTTTTGTCCTTCGATCTCCACGTACCCGGAAGTGGGCCTGTCGAGTCCGCCGATCATGTTGAGCAAGGTTGTCTTGCCCGATCCCGACGGGCCTTTGAGTGCAGTGAATTCCCCTTTTTCGAGGTGAAGGTGTACGCCGTTGAGGGCGTAAACGGGCAGGGAATCCTCGTCATAAATCCTGACCAGGTTGTGAGCGTCGATGATGGTGGACATAATCAGATTTTTCTCAATGCTTCAATGGGTTTAAATGAAAGTGCCCTTCTGGCCGGACCGATGGCAGAGATGAAGACCAGTATCGAGATCAACGCCAGCATGGTGAGCAGGTGGTCCATCGTGATGACCGGATAGATGACCTGGTCGTATCCGAAAGACTCCATCGTTTTGCTATAGATTTCCAGGTTGATCCCTTTCCTGCCATAATGGAAAATGATACCCAATGCAATAAGGATCCCCACCGGCAGCCCGCAGAGCATAAGCATGAAGGTTTCAAGGAGGATCATGGAGAACACCCTGCGTTTTTTCATCCCGAAGGCAAGCAGCATCCCGAACTCACGCGTTCTTTGCACCACCGACATCAGCATGGTATTGGTGATGCCAAAGGACAGGGCCAGGAGTATGATGCCCATCACGATGTACATGGTTTGCATGAATGTGCCGACCAGCAATTTCATTTCAGGAGTAAGCTCCTGCCAGTTCTCCACTTTGTAATCCGGTATTTGTTGCCTGATCCTTTCCTGCGTTTCCCCGATCTTGTCGGGATCCTCAAGCAAAATGGCTATCTCGTTCAGTTCTTTTTTTTCGCCCTGCAGGTTTCGCAGGTCTTCAAGCCTGACGAACACATTGGCCAGGTCAAAGGGTTTGCTGTTGGACCGGAAGGTCCCGCAGATCTTGAATGCCGCAGAAACAACTTCTCCATCCGCATTCTGGAAAGTGAAGACCAGTTTGCGGTGCATGCCGGTCTTGAGTTTGGCCATCAGGTGCTCGCTGATCAGCACGGGCTGGCGCATGGACGTATCCAGATAGGATCCTCCTGTCACGCGCTTTTGGATTCCGGTGGTCTTGTTTTCGTGCAGCGGGTCGATCCCGTTGACCAGAATGCCGCTGCTGCCGGCTGCGGAAGCGACCATGCCCTGTATGCGAATCCTTGCGGCAACCGCCTTGATGTTTTCCATGTTACGCAGGGCATCTGCGATCGAATCCGATTGTCCGATCTGGAAAACAGGATCCATGTCGTCCCTGAACTGTGGATGGTGGATCTGCAGGTGAGACAGTTCCTTTTCTATGACCGAATTCACTCTTTGTGCCACCATGCCATAGTAAAATGCCACGATGAAGAGGGAGCACAGCACCCCTATGCTGATGGCCGACATCAGCACCAGGCTTTGTCTCGGATTTCTCCAGATATTTCTCCAGGCCAGTTTCCAGATCATCACATTCTGATTTTACCCACGTTCTTAAAACGGTATATATGCCAGAGCGGATAAATGCCCACGATCATCGATATGCTTGCCACGATTATTGCCTGATTGAACACAACGGACCAGTCGAATGCCGCCGGCCAGATCGGCTCGAATCCATAGTCTTCAAAGGCCTTGCCGAATTCACCACCCAGGTGAATCGGAAATTCCTGAAAATACAAAACGATCGGCACTGCCACGAGGATTCCCACCAGGGCGCCTCCGAGGGTCATCAGAAAGATCTCTCCCAACAGGATCATGGACAACAGACGTTTTTTCATGCCAATGGCCAGCAGCATGCTGAATTCATAGCGTCGCTCGGCGGTGATCATGAAGATCGTGCCAAAGGTGCCAAAGAGAATGATGATGTAGAGGATGCCCATCATGACGTAAAAGGACAAGCCGTCTGCGCGTATGTGGGTGTCGATGTCCGGCATCATTTCTTTCCAGTTCATCAATTCGTATTGTTCGGGCACGAAAGGCCGAAGCTCGGACATTATTTTGTCCATATCATCTCCGTCCTGAATGTCCAGGACCCAGGCGGTAATTTTATTCTCCGTATTGAGCAGCGATCCGGCATGGGACAGAGGCATCAGCAGGAGGGAAGAATTTAGTTCCGGTGCTGAGAAACGGATGATGCCTGAGACCGGAATTTTATCGGCCACAAAACTTTCGCGGTATCCCTGACCCAGGAGCACGGCGGTATCCCCCGGCTGCAGTTTCATTTTTGCCGCGAGCCCGGCTGCCAGCACCAGGCTTTTTTCATCATCCTTCCAGAATCTTCCCGAACTGATCTTGGATCGGAAATGGGTCAGCGAATCTTCCGCAGAAAGATCGATGCCCGCCAGCATACAACCTTTTGTAAGGTCGTTGTTGGAGATGAGCACATAGGTTTCCAGTCTCGGGATTACATTTTGTATGCCGGAGTGGGATCTTATTTTTTCCAGCCCGGGATCCATCGGATCGAAGCAATTGTCCAGGATTTTTTCGTCCCAGTATCCGTGCGCATGCAGCTGAATGTACCCGGAGTAATACTCGACCATATTCCGGATCAGATTTCCGAACACTCCATCCTGCAT
>CAYXKO010000201.1:0-5156 GCA_964465435.1 uncultured Saprospiraceae bacterium
GAGCGCATTCCGCGTGGATCTCTCCAGATTCCTTTGTCGTCAATTACAGAGGAAAACAGGATTTTCTCTCCTCCCTCTGTGCTGGTGTAAACCATTTTCGTAGGGCTTTTGGCCATATCCTGGCCACCGTCACTGGCCCATAATTGCCCGATCAGCCACTTAAGTTTACTGCCAGAACTCACTCCATTTTCCTGAATGCCCTTGATGCTGAAGCTTCCTTCAGGCAATCCTTCCTCCACCCTGTCCAGTCCAGCCAGATCGGGGGCCACGGGCGAGGCAACCATTTGAGTTTGCTCTGAAACCTGAGTAAGGTCGCAGTTTCTGGAAGAATTCAGCTCTGAAAGGGCATAATCGCAGGATTTGGCAAAATATTCTCCAACCACCGGATTGAATTCAGCGTATTTCAGAAACCAGCTTTTGGCTTCTTCGAGGTCGAGATTTCTCCGGAGGAAATCCGCATATTCGAAGAGAATCTCGACATCTGCGTCCGGATGATCCACCAGGGACTGGTATCTGATTTTGGCTTCTTCGGGAGAGCCGCTGAGCTCATAGGCTCGTGCAAGCAGATGCAATGCGTTGATATTCTGCTTGTTGTCTTTCAGGTCAGACTCCAGGAGCGATATGGCCAAAAGGTAGTGCTTGTTGGCAATATGTTCCCTGGCAACCTCCGCAACAGATTGTTGGGCACCCGCATGGGCACTCACCAGGATCACAAGGCTGAGTATTACAAATTGAATTAAAGATCTCATAAATCGAGTTTTGGTCGTAGTTTTTTTAATTGAGTACTGAAAATTAGACGCTAATGTATGATGAATATTTTAAATTTATAAATTATTTGACTTTTTTTTTACTTGGGCCATGCAAAATGCCTGTTTGGTATGTTAGTTGTTGGTATCTTTTATCCAATTTTCAATAAATGCGGTTCAGCCGGTACCTCCCAACTTTCAGTTTGTTTTTTCTCGTATTTGTGTTCGGGCACCGATTGGCCTTTAGCCAGAAATTGGATCATCGTCTTGGCCAGTTCATAGTTTTGCTGGACCCTTCCTGCAGCCCTGCGGAGTTTGTAAGTGCTTCCTTGTCCGGCAGGTCATCCTCGGCTGCAGGTGATTTTCGCCTGCTCAAAGTGCTGAATCCGGACTGGAACATGATCCTGGTAGGTTTTGATCACGTCCATAACCACGAGGATAAGGTCAGAAAACAGCTCATGAGTCTGCCTTGCGTCAGGCTGATTCAGCGAAACCACCTGATCCAATACAGAAAGAAGCCCAACGATACCTATTACGACAGACAATGGTGTCATTTTAATGATGGAAGTCAGGGCGGTGTCAAGGGTGCCGATTTCAGGTCTGAGGCGGCCTGGGACCTTTCCACCGGGGGACTTACAGAAAATGGCGACACCATAGTACTGTGCATCATCGATGATGGATTGGACATAAACCATTACGACATCCGGGCCAACCTTTGGAAGAATTTTTCCGAGATTCCCATGAATGGGCTGGATGACGATGGCAATGGCTATGTGGATGATTACAACGGCTGGAATACCTTTAACCAATCCGATGTGTTTGACAAGGGACGTCATGGCACTCCGGTATGCGGAATAGCTGCGGCTCGCGGCAATAACAATCTGGGAGTCACAGGGATCATTTGGAATGTTAAACTGATGTTTGTCAGCGGGGGTGGGGATGAGGCAAGTGCCATCATGTCCTACTCCTATCCATGGCAGGCACGCAAGGAATACAACCGGACCGGAGGAAAAAAGGGAGCCTTTGTCGTGGCTACAAATTCTTCCTGGGGCGCCGATTACAGGAAACCTGAGGAGGCTCCCCTGTGGTGTGCGGTCTACGATTCCCTGGGAGCAGTGGGGATCCTGAACGCTGCATCCACGACGAATCTCGAAATTAACGTCGATGTGGAAGGCGATCTGCCCACCACCTGCACCAGCGATTTTCTCATTACCGTAACCAACATGGACTGGTTTGACCAAAAGGATCAGACCAGCGGATTTGGTCCGGTCTCAGTGGACCTGGGGGCGTTTGGGGAAAATGTCTTTACGCTTGCACCGGACAACTCACTGGGATTTTTCAAAGGCACCAGCGCCGCCTCCCCGCAAATTGCAGGAGCCATAGCACTTCTTTATAGTATGCCATGCAACTCTGCAGCGGCCATTGCACTGCATGATCCTGCTGCGGCAGCCCTTCAATTCAAAAGATTGATATTGGACCAGGTAAGACCGATCGAAAGTCTCAGGGCGGTGACCACGAGTGGGGGAGTGCTGGATTTGGAGCGTGCTACAGGCGCTATGTTGCCGGTCAATTACAGCGTTTTTCCGGACATGATAAGGTTCCAGCCCGGTTTGAATAATCTACAATACCCGGTCGTGATTGAATTCAGGGCAACCGGTATGAGTGAATGGACCCGGGACAGTCTAATGTCCGATCAGGACAAGGTGGAATTCAGGGCGCTCAGATCTTGTGCTGATTATGAGTTCCGCGTGTTAGGGGGGTGTGAGAAATTAAACCTCCTGTCTTCCATTCAGAAGATCAAGACCGGTGGCTGTTGTCTGGCTCCGGACAAGGCATGGGTTTTGACTGAAGGGACCCATGATGTCAAAATAGCCCTTGTGAAAAGACCCGGTCTGACCGATGTGGGGATGCTGATCAGGGGTGCCGGTCAAATGGAATGGGATACGGTGCTTTTGCCGGGTAACTTGCCGGACAGCATCGTGGTTTCTGGCTTGATACCCTGCAATCAATACGAATGCCGTTTTTATAGCTTTTGCGGGGTTAATGAACTGTCAGGTCTTTCTGAAAAACTGATCTTGCGGACAAAGGGATGTGAAAACTGCACTGATAAAAATTATTGCAACCGGGGAAGGCCGCAGTCTCAGTTTGAATGGATCGAGTCCATTGGGATTGACGGCGATGCTTTCGCGAGTGGAAACAATTTGGGATATGGAAATTTTGTCGGGACCGGCAGGCAGTGGTTGCTTCAAAGCGGGCAGACCCATGTCCTGAAAATAATACCCGGCTATTCACTGGACAGCAGCAAGATGCACATGGCAGCCTGGTTTGACTTTAATGGAAACGGAATCTTTGAAAACTCAGAAAACGTCATTCCGGCAGGCACCTTGGCCAGGGGCGAGATGAGTTTCAGTTTCGGGGTTCCCGCCAGTGCAATAAACGGTATCATTCGGGCAAGGATCATGCTCAAGTATGGCGAGAATAATTCCGACCCGCCCATGCCCTGTGGCCAGGGTCTTGAGTTCGGAGAGTACGAAGATTATTGCTTGACCGTTTCCTATGAATCCTGTGGTTCAATTTCGGGGGTCACCCTTTCCGGTGTTACCGGCAGTACCGCCTGGATCCAATTTTCCAAGGATAAACCAAGCGACGAGGTCTATTACCAATATCGTAAAGCCAGGGATTTGCAATGGACCAGCGGGCTTACGCGCAATACGGATCTGGTTTTATCCGGCCTGGATTCATGCTCTGCATATGAACTCAGGCTAAACCTGGTCTGCTCCGGCTATTATACCGGATTTCTCAACCTCGATTTCCAAACCCTGGGAACCGGTTGCCAGACTACAAGCAGCGATCCGGTGGAGCAAAGAAAACTGAACGTATTTCCCAATCCCTTTGGCGATTTCTTTACCATCAATTTTGAGGGATGGATTTCCATGCCTGCGATAAGGATTTTTGACAGCGCCGGAAAATTGCTTTCTTTTCAATTGGTACAGCTCTCCAGGGATCACTGCAGGGTATTTCCCGAGCCGGGTCTCTCGGGCCTTTTTATCGTAGAATTGAAAGATGAGCTGGGGAACAGGGTGATACAGCGATTGGTCAGGATCAAGTGATTTTTTTGGCCACTGATAAATCCCGGCAGACAACAATTATTTTAAAGGCAGTAACGTTCTTTTGCAATGTTGAATTGGATATGTTGCCTGTCTTTTTTATGGCTGATACCGGCCGGTGCGAGCGCCCATCCCAATCCTCCAAAAGAGGTTTTGAAACTGATCAATGCGCAGCGATCCAGGGGCTGCAAATGTGGTAAAACCTTTTACCCGCCACAGGCTCCTTTGGTTTGGAATGAGACCATAGCCAGGGCAGCAGAATCCCATGCACAATATCTTTCCACCACAAACCAACTTTCCCACCGCGACAATAAAGGCGATATGGCCCGGGACAGACTGGCAAAAGTGGGGTATCAGTACCAGTCATATGCGGAAAATATTGCGGAAGGATTTTTCCTTGCGGAAGACGTGGTAAAAGCATGGATTGAAAGTCCCACCCATTGCCGAAATCTCATGGGAGAATACACGGAAACCGCGATCGGATATTCAGGAGGTTTTTGGGTTCAGAATTTCGGAACCCCAAGAAAACAGGATCAATAGCTTCCCCAGTATCTGCGCAGGAACCACTCAGTGCCCAGCAGCAAAAAGATCAGTAAGAACAGCCATTTTCGGTCAATAAAGGGTTTTACCTCCAGGGTTTGATAGACGACCGGCTTTGCCTTTTCATCAGAATTGAGCTTTTCTCCCAATTCCGCCAGGGCATTCAATTGGAAAAAGGCCCCGCCGGATTTAACCGCAATGTTTCTGAGCAAGCCGGGCTGGCCAACCAGCTGATTTAGTTCCGGATTGCCCTTCAGAATGCTGAACCGGCCTTCTGATTTATGTTTTGTGCCATTCCATTCCGTTGTGGCAGTAAAGTTGTAATCCCCTTCCGAGAAGGATCCGGCATTGATCTCATAGTAATTTTCTTTTTTACCCAGGGTGAAGGTGTATTCCTTTTTATCCTCTGAACGGATGCTGAGATATACATCCGGCTGATTGGTCAGTTCATAGGCATCGTTGTATAATTCAGCATTGATGAACACCGGCTCTGATTCCAAATATACTTTTTTGGATGCCTGAGACCTGAATTTTCTCCTGTCTTCCTTTGAGCTGGTATACTGAAGGGATTTGGTCAAGAGTTCCTGAAATCCATCAAAACGGTTGTCCAGTACGAAGTTGTTCATCTTCCATTTCCAGATGCCTTCTCCGCAGATGATCATGGTCTTGATACCATTTTTATCAGACACAAGCCATAGGGGATAATCCGTTTCAACTTTGCCTATCTTTTGATTGAGCAATACCGAAGCTCCGGGATCAGTTT
>CAYXKO010000202.1:0-5142 GCA_964465435.1 uncultured Saprospiraceae bacterium
GCCCTGACTGCACAGACCACCGGCAGTAATATGAATCTCAGAATGCCCTTTCATCAGATCGACAAGATAATCGCATTGGCAAAAAAGATCGACGCCATCGTTTTTCTGGATCTGCAACTGGGCTGGAGTAATCTAACAGAGGAATTGCCTCGCCTGGAAAAATACCTCAGTCTTCCCAATGTCCATCTCGGCCTGGATCCTGAATTCGCAATGCAGCAAGGTCATATCCCGGGCACCCGGATTGGAAGTCTGGATTCGCGACAAGTCAATGAGGCTATCAAATATCTCCGCAATCTGGTGCAAAAACACAACTTGCCTCCCAAGGTACTGGTCATACACCGGTTTACAAAAAATATGCTCACCGGATCTTCACGGATCAGCCCTTCACCCGAAGTGCAGGTAGTTATCAACATGGATGGATTTGGCGAAAGAGGGCTTAAAAAAAATACCTACAAGAGGTATATATACCCCGAACCGGTACAATTTTCAGGATTTAAAATATTTTATAAAAACGACGCCCGACGGGATCCCGAAGGTGTGATGAGTCCTGAGGAAATACTTAAACTTACTCCCAGGCCGGTCTACATACAATACCAGTGATTCGAAGAATGCGGATCGGGAATCCAAAGCAATAATGCCTTCTTTTCCCAGGATTCAATAGTGCCCGGATAGCCAAGACAGGCCCTGTCAGCCAACATCCAAACCCATAGTCTGAGATTCCACTTGACTCAGGAAGATTAATTCATCCAAAGCATTAAGGAGAATAACTCTTCAGACTTTATATGAAACTTCCTCATATCTTCTCAACAGAGCCTCTGCCATTTTATCTAACAACTTTCATTTACAAAAGATATTAAGTCTTTAATTTATACCCTATACTTTTAAAAATAAATATCAATTATTCCTTAAAATAATCACTGATCAAAATCATTCCAAACGCAAACCGAAACAATTCACATCTGGGCTGTGAAAAATTAAATTTGTATTCAGTACAAATTTATGAATCCATGAAAATGTCACTTAAAATTCTTCTCGTTGGCATATTATTCATCATCCCGTTGATTCAAAATAATCTGAACTCACAATGCTGGGTGCAGGTATCGGTCTCTGAGACACACAGCGCAGCCGTCCATCAGACGGGTTCTCTTTGGCTTTGGGGGGCCGGTAATGAAGGTCAATTGGGGAACGGAAATTTTAGCAATGCTTTCAGACCTGTCAGGCTGGATAATACCAGGGAATGGGCTTTTGTGTCCTGTGGTCCGGGATTCACGCATGCCATAAAGAAAGATGGATCCCTGTGGGCCTGGGGACGCAACTCAGAAGGCCAGCTCGGGGAAGGCAGCCGCGTACACAGGGACTATCCCGTACGGATCGGCAGGGATTCCGACTGGGCTTATATCAATTGCTCTTCAAGTCATTGCATGGCCTTGAAAAAGGATGGCAGTCTGTGGACCTGGGGTCAAAATCAACGCGGACAGCTGGGAGATGGCAGCAGAACAGACAGACTCGCTCCTGTTCGCATAGGATCTGACACCTGGCTTACCGTCTCTGCCGGGCAATATTTCAGTACCGGAATACAAACCAATCACACCGCCTGGTCCTGGGGAGACAACAGCAAAAAACAACTGGGTTTCAATTCCGCCACACCGCTTTTTACAGAACCTGTCAAGTTCAGTTCCGATGCTGACTGGAATATGATCTCTGCATCTGAATTGCACAGCCACAGCCTTGCCATAAAAGACGACCACAATAAGACCCTTTGGGCATGGGGCTTAAATGATTATGGTCAATTGGGAAATGGAAACCGCTCCGACGTCATCTTACCGGTACATACAGGCCAAAGCGACAGCTGGCTTTGGGTGGATGCAGGAGATGAATACAGCTGTGGGATCACCAAACTTCATATATTGAAATGTTGGGGAAAAAACGATTTCGGACAGCTGGGCAATGGCACACAAAGAGACACCTTCTGGCCTATCAGAATAGACAACACCCATTATTATGCCAAACTGGCAGTTGGCTATAATCACACTTGCGGAATTACGGTGGACAGTATAATTCGCTGCTGGGGTGACAACAGGAATGGAAAATTGGGGGCAGGCATTCAAGATTTTGAGGTGCCCTACCCGGTGAGCATACAATGCCCGAATGTTTCAGACGTCGATGAAACAAGTGAAAAGAACCTAGCCCTATGGCCCAACCCATTCCGGGAAAAGCTTATGATTCATCTCGACGGGCAAGATAAAACAGAACTCAAGATCCTGGATGCCCAGGGATCACAGCAAATGAGTCTATGGATCACAGATTCAATAACGGAAGTGGATGTAAATCATTTGCCCGGGGGTGTTTATATTCTGCACTTCAAAAGCCATGATGGCCGGATCTCCATCATCAAAGGGATTAAGCTTCACTGAAACAGTTCCCATCTGTCGTCAGGTATTGATATCTCGAGTCTGGTTCGAAGGGTAGAAAAATCACCTGACCATTCTGCAAAACACTTGCATCGAGCCGCAATAAAAATATTGGGAAAGATTGCGTACAAGGAACTCAGTTTATTGCGAAATTGTGCTCATGAAAAGCAAATGGATTTTTCTGGTCTGTACTCTTTTGTTCAGCAACCTAGTGAGTGCAAAAACCTGGTTGGTTGGTGCAAACCGCAATTTCAAAAAACCCAGCGAAGTATCAGGCCTTGTGCAGGATGGAGACACTGTCCTGATTGACCCCGGCATATATGCGCAGGATGTATGCCTTTGGCGGGCGCGACGGCTACTGATCAAGGGTGCTTCCCAATTTGCACACCTGAAATCAGGAGGAAGAGCTTATGGGCAAAAGGCCATCTGGGTGATCCAGGGAGATTCCACCATTGTTGAGAACATTGAGTTTTCAGAATGTGCTGTGCCGGACAGAAACGGAGCCGGAATAAGGCTTGAAGCAACGCATCTGGTGGTCAGAAACTGCTATTTTCATGACAATCAGGAAGGCATTCTGGCAGGAGACAATGCACTCAGCGATGTGATCGTAGAATTCTGCGAATTTTCCGGAAACGGTTTCGGAGATGGTCTTTCCCATAATCTGTACATAAACCATGTGCGTAGTCTCACATTTCGCTTCAATTACAGCCACGACAGCCGCGTTGGACATCTGCTCAAGTCGCGGGCGCACAAAAACATCATCCTATACAATTTCCTGAACACGGGTAACGACAACGGGTCCTATGAAATCGATCTGCCCAACGGAGGACCATCTGTGTTGATTGGCAATGTCATTCTGCAAGGCCCCTTCAGTCAAAACAGTTCCCTGATTTCTTACGGAAAAGAGGGACTGAGCAATCCGGGCCCCCACGAATTGATTTTATCACACAACACGCTTGTCAACCGGAAAGCCAATGGCACATTCCTCAATTTGCAAACCGGCGTGGACAAGCTGGTCTTGATAAACAACATCATTGCGGGTCCGGGAGCCTTAAAAAATGGCCTTCCTCTTTCATCCGAAGAAAAGGGAAACCTAATAAACACAAACACATCCTATTTTAAATTTGAAAATGATCAGTCAAATGACTTCAGATTAAAAGAGGGCTCTCCTGCCGTTCACTCCGGCATTCTTACAAAAGAGGAGTACAGCGGACTTTCCCCGGATTTTGAATTCCAATCCCTGAACAAGATAAATCCCCGAAAACAGGAATACCTGCCGGATGCAGGAGCCTATGAAAGGCACGACCTGAGTCCCTTCCTCAGCCCCATTGAAGGGATGCATGGACGCGATTTTTTGCTAACCGGTTATCCGAACCTTAGCAAAAACGAACTAGTGGACAACCACTGCCTGGACAAAACCCATCCAATAAACAATGGAAGTCATTATACCCTATGCGGCTTTGCAAGAATGTACGAGGGCGTCAAGGTCTATGCCATAGATAGTGGCACGGTGATCGGATGGCGCGACGGAATATCGGATACCACTGCGTCTCAGGACAGTTCTGAAAATCTTGGAAACTATATCATAGTCAAACATGCCGGCAATTGGATCAGCATCTACGGCAGACTTAGGGAAAATTCAATAAGGGTTCGGAGCGGCGAAAAAATCAAGGCTGGCTCCGCCATCGCACTTGTTGGATGCAGTGGTGATTGCGAAGACCCTCATTTGTATTTTGAACTTAGGTTAGACAGTTCGTTCACGATTGATCCGCATGACGGCCCTTGCGGAAACAACTTTGGATTTTGGAAAAATCCAATTCCCTATGATTCTTCATTTTTTATCTGGAAGAGCGGACTGATCTCCGGCCCTTCCTCCATACATGATATCCGCAGAAATCAGGCGCAGATAAAAATATTTGACCTCGGCAGGGACAGTATTACGGAATACTGGAACCTGATCCATGGTATGAGAAAAGGAGACGAATTTACGGTCCGATGGTACAACGAAAATGGCAGTCTAAAACAAGAAAACACTTTTTGGGCTGAACGAAATTTGTGGCATCACTATCATCTAAGCGGAATTCCATTAAGACAATTGGGCGCCTGCAGGAATTGCAGGTTGGAATTTTGGGTAAACAGGGAGAAAAAAGATGAAATCACTTTTGCCATTCAGGATGTTTCTTCGGGAAAGCATTTGAATACGGACAAAATACCTATTCATCAAATTGGAAGCAATTTTTTCAATATTTCAGACCAGCCTCTTGCTTATTCAATTTGGTCCACCTGGGGACAATGTCTGAACAAAGGCTCCCTCTCTCCCGATGAATCCCTCGATCTGAATCACCTGCAAACAGGGATCTATTATCTGGTCATTTCTGGCACAAAGGAGCATTTTGAGACCATGAAAATCATCCTGCAGTGATTGAAAATATAAATGTAAAAAGCTAAAGGTCTTTGATAAATCTAATGCTTGCCCCCCCCAACCAGATAGGGGGTCGAACCCGTCCCGCCTGAGCGGGATGACAGGGCACAAACCTATCAATTATCAGCTGATCTCGTTCCTGTCACTGTTGATCAATTCCTCCAATTGCTTCCTGCTGTACTTCTTCACGACCCGCTCCCGGATCAAGGCTTCCCTCTTCGTTTCAAATGATTGCACAAACACCAGCCTCCAGGGCAATTTGCCACGCGTGTATTCAGATTCTCCCCGATTATGTGCTTCCAACCGGAT
>CAYXKO010000203.1:0-5125 GCA_964465435.1 uncultured Saprospiraceae bacterium
GTATTCGTCTGTCATGTTCAGCATTTTCTGACCATCACATTCAATTTCAATCATGGCTGCTTCGATGAAACTGTGCTTATCCTGGTCAAACACCACGATTTTAAAAATTTGCCTTTCCTGAACATCTGAATTGGATGCATAAGAGCTGAGGCTCGTAAGGCTGAGAAGAAGGAATAATAGACTTTTCATAATAAGAGTATTTAAATATTTTGATGGAACAAATTTAAAGGTCCTTTATCCAGTATATTTGGATTAATCGACCAATGAAGTCTCTTATTATGCCAACCCTTTGAAATTTACGACCAGGCACCAGGGATCTGAAAAAACCGGGGCCCTTGGCGACCCTTATCTGAACAAATAAATGCAAGGCGGGGTTATAAGGCGGTGCAAGGTGTAAAATTTACTGCGTTAGATCCCTCCTCAGGCTCAAAGAGCATATTCGAGAAACTCCTTGAAATTTTTCTTGAGATATTGGTTTACACGTCCGGCGACGTGGCTGAGGCGTTTGAATGGCTGGAACAAATAGACAAGGAGCACAAGATCACCACGGATGAGTATACCCTTGAGGACTTCAAGCGGGATTTGGAAAAATTGAGTTACCTGGTACCATCCGGCAACAAGGATGGTCTGGTGCTCGGGGCGAAAGCAGAACAATTGATCCGGCAAAAGGCATTGGAGCAGGTGTTTGGCAACCTCAAGCGCGACAGCCGCGGGGGGCATCAGACCAGGTTTGCAGGTCCGGGAGAAGAGCTCAAGGAGGAAAAAAGGCCTTATGAATTTGGCGACGAACTGCACAGGGTTGATTTTCAAAGCAGCTTGCGGAATGCCATGACCAGGGCTGGCGCGGAGGACTTCAGCATGGATGAGCGGGATTTGGAGGTCTTTGAGTCTGATTATAAGACCAGAATGTCCACGGTCTTGATGATAGACATATCCCATTCCATGATCCTGTATGGCGAGGACAGGATCACGCCGGCCAAGAAGGTGGCTATGGCACTCAGCGAGTGGATTACCCGCTATTATCCGGGTGATTCACTGGATGTGGTGGTTTTCGGCAACGACGCTTGGCAAATAGAACCTTCCGAGTTGCCTTACCTGAGCGTCGGGCCCTTTCACACCAATACAGTCGCGGGCCTTGAACTGGCGATGGAAATCCTGCGAAAGAGAAAAAACCACAACAAGCAGATCTTTATGATTACGGATGGGAAACCCACCTGTCTGAAGCTGAGCGATGGCAAATACTATATGAACAGTGCCGGGCATGACCCCCGCATTATAAACAGGACCATTGACCTCGCCATGCGATGTCGCAAATTGGGAATCAGGATTACCACATTTATGATAGCCAGGGATCCCTGGTTGCAGCAATTTGTTGAGGACTTTACCAAGGCAAATCAAGGTAGTGCTTTTTACTCTGGCCTTCAGGGTCTGGGGGATTTTGTATTTTCAGATTACCGGAAAAGTAAAAAAGGAAGACGATGAAGATTGATCAGACATCCATAAAAACGCTGGGGCAATTAAAAGCTTCGGGATACAAGCCAGTTTCAGTAAAGGAGGAAATGAGAAAAAATCTCATAACCCGTATGCGTCAGGGCAAAAATGTTTTTGAAGGGATATATGGCTACGAGAATACCGTGATCCCTCAAATCGAAAGGGCTGTTTTGGCAGGACACAATATTAACTTCCTGGGATTGCGCGGTCAGGCAAAGACCCGCATGGCCAGGCTTTTGGTTCAGTTGTTGGACGAATGGATCCCCATTGTGGAGGGTTCGGAGATCAACGACGATCCTTTTTCACCCTTGTCTAAATTTGCCAGAAATCAGGTGGCGGAATTGGGGGATGACACCCCGGTCGCCTGGCTGCACCGAAATGAACGTTTTACGGAGAAACTGGCAACCCCGGACGTAAGCATCTCGGATCTCATCGGGGATGTCGATCCGATCAAGGCTTCGCGCCTGAAAGCCAGCTACGCCGAGGAGGAAGCCCTGCATTTCGGGCTTGTTCCCAGGTCCCACCGGGGGATTTTTGTCATTAATGAATTGCCGGATTTGGCTCCAAGAATCCAGGTTTCCTTATTCAATATACTCCAGGAAGGCGATGTGCAGATCAGGGGATTCAAATTTCGCTTTCCCCTGGATATCTATTTTATTTTCACAGCCAACCCGGAGGATTATACCAGCCGGGGCGCCATCATTACTCCGCTGAAAGACAGGATACAGAGTCAGATATTCACCCATTATCCGGAAGACATTGAAACCGCTAAGAAGATAACCCGTCAGGAGGTGCGCCTTCACAGGGATGAACTAAAAATAGAAATGCCGGCTCTTGTGGAGGACCTCATCGAACAAATTGCGATCGAGGCAAGACAGAGTGAATATGTGGATGAAAAAAGCGGAGTTTCTGCGCGCTTGTCCATTTCTGCATATGAGAGTGTGGTCAGTGCCGTAGAACAAAGATTATTGCGCCACAAGCTGAAATCGGGACGCGCCAGAATTACGGATATTTATGCAGCCATTCCGGCCATAGTCGGTAAAGTAGAGCTGGTGTACGAGGGTGAGCAGGAGGGTGCGGGTTCCGTTGCAGTAAAACTGATCGGCGCCGCCATGAAGACCATTGCCTCATCCTACTTTCCGGGGATTGACAACCTCAAAAGAAAAGTGCCCGGAGATACCAAAAAAAGGTATCAGGAGATCATATCCTGGTTTGAATCAGGAGGTCAGCTTGAACTGCGCGCGGATTCAGATGATCAAACCTGGAAAAAGGCTTTGGAAAGTGTGACGGGATTGAAGGCTGCAGTTTCCGGAAAAGACGGGGATGCATTTCTTTTAATGGAACTGTTGGTTCATGTGCTGGCTGAGTATCTCGTCGTCGATAAAAAGCTCATTCAGGGACACTACCTTTTTCAGGATCAGCTGTACTCAGCGCTGAAAGGCATAGGGGGTAATTAAATATAAATAGGACCGGCTACTGCATGACAGGTGAGCGAATGACTCAGCCTGTTTATAATCTTCTAATCTGACGTCTGCATATCTTATTCTGGAAGGCAGGCTTTATCAGCAAATACTTTGTCACTCTCTGATCAAGGAAGTTCGGATATTTTTTGCAGCACCGTTTCGATCATTCGGCTGATCGTTGCTTCGGGATTTCGGGAAAAATCTCCGGTACTCCTGTTGGCGAGGATTGCATTAACGGACAGGCAGGCATGACCCAGGGATCCGCCCAGCCCATAGATGCCGGCGGTTTCCATTTCGATGTTTGTGATGTTGCCAATAGTGCCAAGGGATATGGATTTTATTTTGTCCAGATAATCGGGATGGTTTACTGGTGCGCGGGACTGGCGGCCCTGTGGTGCATAAAATCCAGGAGCGGTCAGGGTGACTCCTGTGGCAAAACCGGTCACATTCAGCCAATGAAGCAGGTCTGGATCTGCATAGGAGATATAGGGGGATCCCGGCAAACCGTTTTTTGTAAATTCTTCCACGATCTCCTGAGACTTGTCTTTCCAGGGATTTGGATAATAAGCGCCAAGGGCATCCATGCCGATGGCCATTCTGCTCAGCAGTAAACTATCCACAGGGATTTCGGGTTGGATTGCACCGGAAGTCCCCAGCCGGATGACTTTGGCGCGGGTCAGGTTTTCCTTTTGGCTGAAGGTTTTCAGGTCCAGATTCCACAAGGCGTCCAGTTCATTCAGAACAATATCAATGTTGTCTGTGCCAATGCCGGTAGAAAGTACGGAAAGTCTTTTTTTTCCAAGGTATCCGGTAAGTGTGATGAATTCCCTTGAACCAATTTTATGTTCGATTGTATCAAGGTATCTGCTGACCAGTGGTACACGATCGGGGTCTCCGACCGTGATCACCGTGTCGGCTACCTGATCGGGTCTGAGTTTGAGATGGTATATAGATCCATCCGGATTGACGATCCAGCCTGATTTCATCATGTAAAAATAATTGCTGTGAAAAATAAGAACAAAATTTATTACTTGCCGGCCTGCTCCACGTGTCAGAAGATTTTGAAATCACTGAATACTACCTCGTGCGAGCTGATCGACATTAAGGAAAAGCCTGTCACTGCTGATGAATTGGATCATATGGCGGAGCTTGCCGGATCTTATGAGACCTTGTTTTCAAGGCGGGCAATCAAATACCGGTCCATGGGACTTCAAAATCAGTCTTTGACAGAAAGGGATTATCGAAGACTGATCCTGGAGGAATACACCTTCCTGAAGCGCCCCGTCATCGTGGTTGGAAAACAGATTTTTGTCGGAAATGCCGCCTCCGTTGTGGAATCCGCCCGGATGGCGCTTCAATAATTTTTTTTGGCCAATTGTATTTGCTGATAGGCCAACCCAAGATGGTCAATGAGGTCACCGGCACAAAGGCTTTCCTGAGATTGATTATCAAGGGCCAGATCACCGGCCAAACCGTGAATCCATACTCCCATTTTTAGGGCGGCCGGCATGTCGTATCCCTGAGCAAGTAAACCGGTAAGAATCCCGGTCAGTACATCGCCGCTTCCGGCCGTTGACATGCCGGGATTTCCCGTCTGATTAAAGAAAACACTGCCGTCGGGCATGACAATGGCGGTATAAGCACCTTTGACAACAACGTATTTTTTGTTTTGAACAGCCCAGTTTTGGGTCCGTTCCAGTTGTTCCAGGTAGGTTCCCGTTTGGCCCAGCAATTGACGCAACTCCCCGGGATGAGGTGTAAAGACTGTGTTCTCAGGTAGTTCCCGGATAAGTTCCGGGTGTTTTGCAAAGTAGAGGATGGCCTGCGCATCGATGACCAGGGAATGACCGCTCCATTTTTTAACCCAATCGCCCGGTTTGATTTCCCCGGAGAGCCCGGGCCCTAAGCCAATGGACTTAAATGAAGAAAAATCAATATCCGCAGCAGGATCCAGGGGCAAGGCCATGATCTCAGGCTGATAGGAGAAAAGCGATGAAAAGCAAGATGGCTCCGTCATGAGGCTGACTAGTCCGGCTCCAATTCTGATGGCCGCTGAGGCGCTTAAGATGCCTGCCCCGCACATATTTTTGCTGCCTGCAATGATCAGCGCATGACCGTGCAGGTTTTTGTGGCTGAATCTGGATCTGACTTTCAAAAGCACTGAAACGTCC
>CAYXKO010000204.1:0-5124 GCA_964465435.1 uncultured Saprospiraceae bacterium
GTAATACATTGCTTTGCACTATCTCAGGCAATTCCTCGAATACCAAATTGCGGTAGTCAGCATGAGTTACGATCAGTATTTTGTCAGGTTCCGTAATCAGGGCAAGTCTTTCGTAAGTAAGCCGCAACAGGGATTTTCCCGTCCCAAGAATATCTAAAAACTGTTTGGGTTTGTTTTGTCTGCTGTAAGGCCAAAACCTGCTGCCAACTCCGCCAGCCATGATCACAGCATATAAATGGTTGTTGTGGTTAGATTTCATTTGATTGAGATATTCTGATGCAATATTAGCCTATATTGAGCCACTTTTGCATTCCCAATTTTAATTTTTCAAGCATCTCCGGGATTTCCTCCATTTTGACAGTGCCTACAGATATTCTATACCAATCGGACTCGGGATCCGATCCAAATGCATAAAAGGGAACCATGGCCCATTGACAGGTCTCAAGCAGGTACTGGGTGATGGAAGCCTGGTCCTCGAAAGTGATGGACTGACTTGAAGTGACTTTCTTCCACGGGAATCGAACAGTCAAATAGATTGCACCCTGAGGTTTTATGGCATCGATCGGATATCCCTCATCTTTTAATTTCATGATTCCTATGTACAGTTCAGAAAGCCGGCCGGAGAGTGCTTTCCGAAAAGAATCCATGTGCTGTTCTACGCTTCCGGAGTCCTGTAAAAACCATGCAGTGGCCATCTGTTCAGCTTTGGGTGCCCATGCGCCAACGTGGGATAGTATCGCCCTCATTCTGGCCATTATATGGCCCGGTCCCATAGCCCATCCGACCCTTACGCCTGTGGATGCGAAGGATTTTGAAATTCCATCAATGTAAATTACGTAATCCTTAAGTTCCGGCACTAAGCCTACAGGATCATAATGTTCAGTTTCGCCAAAGCACAATTGCCAGTAGATTTGGTCATAAAGTATGTACAAGGGTTTTTTGACTCCCTTTCTTCGTTTGTTTTCCTGCAGGACGTTTTCACAAATTTCTAGCAATTTGCTTTTTTCAAAACAGGTGCCGGTTGGATTTTGAGGAGAGCAAAGTGAAACGAGGACGGCCTTTTCCAGATATGGCGCAAGACTTTGGGCAGAAGGCATAAAATTGTCATCCGGATGGACCAGTACCTCCATGGGTTTAGCTCCGGATAAATGACAATAATGGTTGTTATTCCAGGAGGGTACAGGATAAATCACCCCTTCCCCGGGATCCACAATCGTTCTGTATACCGCATAAATCAAAGGCCTGGATCCTCCAGAGATCAAAATGTCTTCCGGACCATATTCAAGGCCCAATTTGTCACGAATAAAACCGGATATGGCTTCCCTCAGGGGTAATACCCCATTTGCCGGAGGATAATTTGTATGCCCGTCCCGATAAGCTTTTAAGATATTTTCCAAAAGAAGATTGGGAATAGGAAAAACTGACGAATCAAAATCACCTATGGTCAAATTGTAGACCTTTTGACCTTTTTGTATCAATTTTTGAATTTCGTTTCCGAGTCGGATTATCTCAGATGGGATGAGGGTGTCCGCCATCCGGGAAGTTCTGAGTTCATTTTGCTGGTGGAGGTCCATCGGTGGTTTTAGGTGTCAAATTATTAACAATATTCAAATTCCCAAAAATTATTTATCATTGCGAGCTAAATCGGGCCATAGATCATGGATGGCCTGGTTTTTTTTGAAAAAAATACAAATGTCCATCAAAGATCGGAAAAAAGAGATCCATTTTCTTAGCGGTCCTTTGAGTAGAATTCAGGAGTTAAAGTACCTGATCAGCGTATTCAGGGACATGTTTCGGGGAGTCAGAAAGCTTCATTTTGTCGGACCATGCATTACGATATTTGGTTCAGCCCGATTCAAACCGGATCATAAGTATTATAAATTAACCGAAGAGCTTTCAGGAAAGATAGCCAATCTTGGTTTTACCATTATGACGGGTGGTGGTCCTGGGATCATGGAAGCTGCCAATAAGGGGGCAAAGGCGGTGGGAGGCCGTTCTGTGGGTTGCAACATTGTTTTACCCCATGAACAAATTCCCAATCCCTATCTCGACCACTTTGTGAACATGGATTTCTTTTTTACCCGAAAAACAATGCTGATTAAATATTCATTCGGCTTTGTGGTAATGCCTGGTGGCTTTGGCACACTGGATGAGCTTTACGAAGCCTTGACTTTGATACAGACCGGAAAACTTCTCGAATTCCCGGTAATCTTGTTCGGGTCTGATTATTATAGTCACATGATGTCTTTTATTGATGACATGGCCAAAGCAGGCACGATTGCAGAAAAAGACAAGAATATGATTTTTCTCACCGACGACGTCGATGAAGCTGTGGAGTTCATACGCGAGCATACCACGGTAAGGCAATCCCTGCGTCCCTACAATATACACAAACCCATTCGCTGGCTTTTTGAGCAATAGATCCGAACGTTTGGAAGGGTTGCTTGATTCCCTCTGTCTTCCAAGTCCTTTGGAGAGGGTGAGCCTGATATATTCTAACAAAGAGGTTATGATTAAAAGGGATGACCTCATTCATCCCATTTTAAGCGGCAACAAACTGAGAAAGATCAAAGGATTCATCAATCATTTTCTGCAAGGGGAATACGAGGGTATTATTAGTACAGGGGGATTGAATTCCAATCACTTGCATGCCCTGGGTTTTGTCTGCCACAAATTATCAATTCCATTTGTTTGTCAATACTACGGTTCTGATCATTTCAAGGAATCCTACGTAATAAACGATCTCAATAGTTGGGGTGCTCAGTGTGTTCAGATACCCAGAAATTCAATTGGTCCTCAATTGGACATTGATTCTAAGAATGAAGAAAACTGGATGTATGTGCCTGAGGGAGGGGCCGGGCCTCTGGCAGCTGAGGGAATCGCTGATTTGTTCAATGAAATTCCGGATTCATTTGATCAGTCGGCAAATGCCTTTGCTTTGGCATGTGGTACCGGAACCACGATGGCTCATTTGGCTCAATGTTTAAAAAATGCCGGAATAATGTGGATGAGTCCGGTCAAAAATTTTAGGCCGGAAATTTCTTACGGAATTGAAGTTATAAAACTCGGGGAGTTATGGAGCCTGCCTTTTGCAGGATTTTCCATTGATTTGATCCAATACATTGATCAGTTTTACAGGGTCAATGGGATCTGGTTGGATCCGGTTTACACTTCCAGACTATGCATTGCGCTTGATCTCTACCTAAACAATAGTAACTTTCTGGGTGAGATTCTGGTTCTTCATAGCGGAGGATTGCAGTCGTGGAGAAAATTTCTGAAAAGGTATCCTGAGGCGGTTAAACATCTGGATATCCAATCCCTGGAACCTGAATTAAAAAAAATTGAGCATCTTGCCGCTCAATGACCGGGCTTAATAAGGATTCAAGGATGATCTGTAGCGGATATTTACCAATCGATTGGAAAATAGTCTTTCAGGAATTGGCCGCACCAGTGTTTTCCGGTAAGAATTCCATCTATAAAAGGGTCACAAATCCTCGCTGCACCATCTACTATGTCCAAAGGTGGCTGAAAGTCATGAGCTTTTTCCTTACTCCTCGCAAGGTGATATGGGTCTTCATCGGTTACCCACCCGGTGTCCACCGCATTCATATATATTCCAAACTTAGCCAACTCAGAGGCAGATGTGTGGGTCATCATGTTAAGAGCAGCTTTCGCCATGTTGGTATGGGGATGGCGGGCAGATTTATGAAACCTGTGAAACTTTCCTTCCATTGCTGTTACATTTACAATATGTTTGCAGCCGGTGTTTTCTTTTTTCATAAGGTGAACCAAACGGTTGTTGAGAATGAAAGGAGCCATCAGATTTACCAATTGCACCTCAATCATCTCTGCGGATTCAATTTCCCCCAGGTAAAGCCTCCAGCTATTGGTTTCCCGCAAATCTACCTGTTGAAGGTCGGCATCTAGTTTGCCTTGAGGAAACACCTTGAAATTCTCAAGATCTTCATCAAAGCTGTAAGGTCTTTGGGAAAGCAATGCAGAGGATCTGATGCCAACACCGGTTTCGGGGGCATTCCAGCGCACTGGCAATTTCCCGAGGTCCATTTCACCATTGTTGTTGAAACTCAAATTTTGACAGAGAGAATGATGTTTTCTGAGAATCCATCGTGTATTTTCAGATAGCTGGTCGAAGGATTTGTTTTCATCCGGAATCAAATGATTGTAAAAACCCGGCGGTCGTCTGACCGTCTGGGCAGCATTGTTCAGAAGCAAGTCAAGTCTTGGATAATTGTCTTCGATATATCGGGCAAATAGCTCCACAGAGGGCAAGTGCCGCAAATCCAGTCCGTAAATATCCAGTCTTTTCTTCCATACCTCATAATCCGTTTCTTGGGAATACCTTTTGGCTGCATCAACGGGAAACCTTGTTGTACATATTACATGCGCACCGGCCCTTAACATCATCAGTGTTGCCTGGTACCCAATTTTCACCCTTGAACCTGTAATCAAGGCAACCTGACCACTTAAGTCGCAGGATTGGAATCGCTTAGCGTAGTTAAAGTCTCCGCAAGAAGGGCAGAGGGCATCATAAAAGTGATGCAGTCTGGTGTATTCAGCATTACAGATGTAACAGTTTCTATAGGCTTTTAAGGAATTATCTTGGACATTGCCTGAAAATTCAGGGGTTTCCAGACCGGGTGCGCGAAAAATTTCCGACTCCCTTGCTCTCCGGATGCCGGTATCCGCTCTTAGCTTTCTGTCGTGTTGTCTTAGATTCTCGATCTTGTGCTTCCTGACTTCCTTGTTTCTTTTCTTCTGAATACTTCTATCAGGCCGTGCAATCATTCCGCAGGATTTCATCAGAGAAATTCTGAGTTCTTCCGGAAGATGGGCAAAGGAGGCAGGGTCCTCTGTCAGGGAATTTAACAACTCCAGACATTTGTTAATTTCTTCAATGGTGATTTTTGAAGTTTCCATTAAAGTCAGGATTTGCGATTATGGGCTGAACTATGCAGATTGTGTCCAATTAGCCGTAATGAAACAAAAATATAGAAAGGAATAAAAAATATGCCCTTCATAATTCAAAAAAAAAGCCGGCATTTGCCGGCTTACTTTGTGGCGGAGGCAGGACTCGAACCTGCGGCCTCCGGGTTATGAGCCCGA
>CAYXKO010000205.1:0-5117 GCA_964465435.1 uncultured Saprospiraceae bacterium
GCCCGGAGTCTATACCTGGCAGGCACAGCTCTCGCTGCGGGACGGAAGCTATCAGACGATCAAAGGGGATCTGACGGTGGTGAGGTGAGGTTTTATCATTTTTCTTAACATAGATTTAAAACAAGTTCCGGGTAACTTTTGCGTTTTGGTCCTGTCCAACATGCAAATCCTTTCTTATGAAAAAGCGGAATATGTTTTGGTTTGGGAAATCAGCACTGCTGTTGACCCTTGTGATCTTGATCTCATCTTTTGCATCCTGTACCCAGACGAGCCTCACCCAGGATAAAATGCACACACAGGTCAGCAAGGTCCGCAAGTCAGGCCAAAAGCTCGCTGCGAAAGGAAAAAAGCAAAAATCAAAACGCGCAGAAAGCAAGGAAAGCACTGTCCAAAATCACGTGCAGGCGGATACGTCCGGGTCCAATCAAGTGGTACTGGAAGAGAATAAAACCGAAAGCACACAAAAGGATGCTGAGCAATTTCAAACAGACAGCGTGGAACTGGAAAAATATTTTGCTGAGGTCAATCAGCAGGAAACCGACACCACTGAGTTTGTTTTATTGGGAGACAGGTAATCCCCGCAACCTAGGTTCAATTGACTGAAAAAAATTAATCCGGCTCGAATCCGAGGATGAAGTTGAAGCGTGCGTAACTTTTGAGCGGGGCATTCTGATCGATCAGCCAGGGCTTGTCAAAGCCATATCCGTAATCAAAGCCAAGCAATCCAAACATGGGCAGGAATATCCTGGCACCCACTCCTGCGGATCTGCGCAGGTCAAAGGGATTGTACTCCTTGAACGAATACCAGGCATTTCCGGCCTGATAAAAAGTGGTCAGGTAGATGGTGGCGCTGGGGTTGAGGGAAATGGGATACCTCAGCTCTGCCGTGAACTTGTTGAAAATGGTGGCAAAGCCCCGGTTGACGTTGTTGTTGAAATCTTCGGTGGTGCGGATCTGCATTTCGTTGACCTCATACCCCCGCATGGCCACGATGTCCCGACCCAATAGCCCAAAGGCCTGGTTGTTGAGGCCGTTGCCACCGATCTGAACCCTTTCAAACGGAGGCGTACCCAGCTTCCGGTTGTAATAGCCCAGAAAACCCATTTTGGCATTAAAGGAGAAGACCAGTTTGTCAATGATGTTGAAATACCATTCGCCGTCAAACCTCCATTTGTGGTATTCGACCCACTTGTACTTGTCCTGCAGGCTCAGGCTGTCGTAATTATCCACACTTCTGAACAGGGAATAGGGAGGAGTAAGCTGGACAGAGAGGCTGATCCGGGAGCCGGTCCTGGGATACAGGGGCTCGTTGACCGTGCTGCGCGTGATCGTATGCTTGAGCGAAAAGTTGTAAAACACACCGGTATCCACCAGAAAGTCTCGGTTGTTTTCAAGGTAAATTCTTTCGAGGTTGAGGGTGGTCGAACGGATGAAGTTGTCATCCGGCCAGCGGAGCTGGGATCCCAGGGCCGAGGATAGCCTCATGCTCGTAAATTTTCCGCCCCCGACCCTCAGGTTGTCGAGCGATGAATAGCTGGCTGCGAGGGTGAAGGAGTTGGGTTTTTTGCCGCCGAGCCAGGGCTCTGTAAAGGAAAAATTATAGGTCTGGAAAATGCGACCGTTACTTTGTGCCCGGATGGACAGTTTCTGCCCGTCCCCCTGGGGCAAGGGCCTCCAGGCAGATTTCTTGAAGATGTTGCGGGTGCTGAAATTGTTAAATACGACACCGAGGGTACCGATCAGTCCAAAAGCACTCCAGCCGGCAGAAAGTTCGAGCTGATCCGAGGGCCTTTCTTCCAGTTTATATTCAATATCTACTGTTCCTCTACGCGGGTTGACAGGCGTGTTGATGCCCATGGACTCGGGGTTAAAGAACCCCAGCGCCATGATGGCGCGCTGGGAGCGGATGATGTCGGAGCGGCTGAATTTTTGTCCGGGCCGAGTTCGCACTTCCCGTCGCACGACGTGTTCGTGGGTCCGGTCATTGCCCTTGATGATGACGCGGTCTATGGTGGCCGGTGGGCCTTCGGTGATGCGAATTTCAACGTCCACGGAGTCACCGAATATTCCGGTTTCGATGGGTTCGGCCCGGAAAAACAAATATCCTTCGTCCATGTAAAGGCTGCTGACGTCGCGGCCGTCCTGACTAAAGGACAATCTCTTGCTCAACAGGTCCTGGTCATAGACATCTCCTTTCTGGATCGACAGTACGTTTCGGATCTGTTCCTCCGGATACAGCGAATTGCCCTTGATGGTGATATTCCGGAAGTAGTAGCGCTTGCCTTCCTCCAGGTCGATGTGGATCCTCAGGCGCTTCTGGCTTTTGCGCCACACGCTGTCCGAGATGATCCTTGCGTCGCGGTAGCCTTTGTTGTGGTAGTATTCCACCACCTTTTCCTTGTCCGCCCTGTAATCGTCCTCCTTGTATTTTGATTTGGAAAAGATCTGCCAGACGCGTTTGGTCTCCTTCATTTGCTTTCTCAGCTTGTAGGACCGGATCTTTTCATTGCCCGAAAAACTGATATTGGAGATCTTAAGACGGGGCCCCTTGTCAATATCGATCAAAAGCCTTACCGAATTATCCTTTTTTTCATCCTTGAATTCGAATATATTGACCCTGCAGTCCCAGAATCCTTTGTCAATGTAGTGGTTGCGGATGCGGTAGATGATGTTTTCCTTTACCTCTTCGGTGACAATGCTGTTTTTGGTAAGCTGACTGTTGACGAGCTCATTCAGATCTTCGTGCGCCCCTTTTTTAACCCCCTTGAATGAGTGACGGGAATAGCGAGGCTTTTCTGCGACCTCGATCTCCACATCGACCACGTCTCCCCGGATGTTGGAGAATCGGATTTCCACATTATTGAAGAGTTTCTGGCGATAGACGGACTTGATGGCCTGTGGGATCTCCGTGCCTGGCATGGTCACCTTTTGGCCCGGCCTCAGACCCGAGATGGCGATGATCGCCTTTTCATCGGTATTTTGGTTGCCGGTCACCTTGATCCCGCCTATCTCATAGGTTTTCTTGTCGTACTCGAGATAGTTTGTTTCCTGACTGAAGGCAGGTACCAGGTTTAATAAAAACAAAGTCAGTAATAAAAACCTCATGATCTTGTGCTTGGGCCGGTCCAGATAACGCAAAATTGTGCCATTCATTGCCGCGCAAAGGTATCAATAATGATCTGTCCTGCTCAAAAATGTTGCACATCGGCCTCAGGTTTAAGGCTTATGCATTGTTTTCACAATGACCCTGAAAAGCCTACTTTTGCTGAAAATTAAGGATTGAAAACACTTGCCCGTATCAGTGCCTACCTGCTACACCCCGTTTTTGGCTTTATCAGCACTTTTTTTCTGCTGATGTGTCTGAAACCCTACTGGTTTGGCATGACCCACTTTTCAGAGGGCGGGGTTTTGCTGGCCCTGGTGGCGGTGTACACCTGCCTGATACCTGTTTTGGCCATCGTGTTATTAAAATTTGCAGGCATGATCAAAAGCCTGGAAATGGAAGAGAGGACCGAGCGGATCATTCCGCTGGTGATCTGTCTCATCTTTTATCTCTGGATGTATATCAATACCCGTCAGGATGCTTCTCAACCTCCTGCCTTTATGGCCTTTCAGTTGGGCAGCATCATTGCCCTGAGTCTGGCCTTTGTCCTGAATAACTGGATGAAGATCAGCCTGCACAGCCTCGTGATGGGTGCCATCCTGGCCTTTTGGATCCGGATCCGTCTGGATTCCGGAGCGGGCACCGACCTGTATTTTACCTTCTCAAAGACCGGCCCGGGGAGTATGCATCTCAACCATTGGATCTCCATCTGGATTTTTCTGACCGGATGGATCGCCAGCGCCAGGCTGATCACCGGTGCCCATGAGCGGCATGAAGTTTATGGGGGTCTTGTAGTGGGAATTGTTGCAATTTTGCTCGGATTTAATTTTTGGGATTAAAATATGGAATCAACCAAGTCAATCATACTTCAGGCCTGGGAAGACAGGAGCCTGCTAAACAAAGAAGAGACCCGGCAATCAGTCCGCGAGGTCATTGAGGCCCTGGACAAAGGGCAGATCCGGGTAGCTGAGCAACGGGGTCCGGGGGACTGGATCGTCCACGAATGGATCAAAAAGGCCATACTGCTCTATTTTCCCATTTCAGAAAACAAGCTGATCCAGGCAGGTGACCTGAAGTTTTTCGATAAGATACCCACCAAAACCGACTACGAAGCTGCCGGAGTCAGGGCCGTGCCGCATGCCATCGCCCGATACGGCTCCTTTGTGGAGAAAGGGGCCATTCTCATGCCTTCCTACGTCAACATCGGCGCCTGGGTAGGCAGTGGCAGCATGGTGGATACCTGGGCCACAGTAGGCTCCTGTGCCCAGATCGGGCGGAATGTGCATCTGGCGGGAGGCGTAGGCATCGGAGGCGTACTCGAGCCCCCCCAGGCTCAGCCCAACATCATCGAAGATGACTGCTTCATAGGATCCAGATGCATCATTGTGGAAGGAACCATCATAGAACGCGAGGCCGTCCTGGGTGCCAATGTGGTCATCACAGCCAGCACCCACATCATAGATGTGACCGGACCGGAGCCTGTTTATTTTAAAGGCCGCGTACCCGCGCGATCGGTGGTGATACCCGGCAGTTACAGCAAAGAATACCCTGCAGGCACCTACCAGGTGCCCTGTGCCCTGATCATAGGCAAGAGAAAGGAGAGTACCGACAAAAAGGTCTCTCTCAACGATGCGCTCAGGGACTATGGCATTGGTCAGTAAAATAAGAAATCATGTCGTTAAAGAGTGAATTTGAAGAATACCGGACCCGGATGAATGAGCTCATCCTGGCCCAGGACAACCTGCCACTGAAGAGATTTTTTTCGCTGGACCACCAAATGTATCAGGAAGGCGCTCTCAGCGTCAAAACCAAGGAATTGCTTGGACTGGTGGCCTCCATGGTGCTTCGCTGTGACGACTGCATCAAATACCATCTGGGCAAGGCGCACGAGCAGGGCGTCAGCACCGAAGAGATTTACGAGGTCTTTGCCATTGCCAATATGGTGGGCGGCTCCATCTGCATCCCGCATACGCGCCGTGCAGCGGAGTTCTGGCAGGAATTGTGTGAAAGCTGA
>CAYXKO010000206.1:0-5089 GCA_964465435.1 uncultured Saprospiraceae bacterium
CCGCAAATACGGCGAAGTGATCGTGGTTGCCCCCAACACGCCCCAATCTGGCATGGGGCATGCCATCACGATGAACCTGCCACTCAGACTTCACAGGATCGACATGTTCCCCGACATTGAGTCGTACGAATGCAGCGGCACGCCGGTGGATTGCGTCAAGCTGGCCAAAAACGTCCTGCTGCGGGAGCGCAAGATCGACCTTTGCCTGTCAGGCATCAATCATGGATCCAACGCATCGATCAACATCATATATTCCGGCACCATGTCTGCAGCCATGGAAGCAAGTCTTGAAGGAATTCCCAGTATCGGTTTCTCCCTGATGGATTACTCCTTTGATGCCGACTTCTGGCAGGCAGAACCTTTTGTCGATCACCTTGTGAAAAACGTGCTGGACCACGGGTTAAAAGGGTGCAAACTACTCAACGTCAACATTCCCAAACTCCGGCGCAACGAGATCAGAGGGATTAAAATATGCAGACAGGCGGAAGGTAACTGGGTGGAGGAATTTCAGGAAGGCAAAGATCCCAGGAACCAAACTTACTACTGGCTCACCGGAGAATTCAGACTAGACGATACAGGGACGGATACGGATCTCTGGGCCCTTGAAAATGGATACATCAGCGTAGTGCCTTCCGGACATGATCTTACGGTGCATCAGGCCATTCCACAAAATGAACATCTTCAAATCAATCAGCATGAACCGATTGGGAATTAAACACAGCTATGACAAATTATGGGTTGGCATTGTAACAGGCATCGTCATCCCTTTTGTGATGTACGCGGTACTCCTGAGTATTTCCGATGCACTTGCCGGAATGGAGGGATTTCCTTTGGGTGGAATTCGCGAGCGTACCCTAACCCTGATCGCACTTTTATCCAACGTGATCCCAATGCAGGTCTTTTATCGCCGCCACTGGGATGATTCGATGAGAGGCATGGTATTTCCAACCTTGATTTACGCAGGAATCTGGTTTTACAGATATGGAAGCGAACTATTGAATTCATTTTGACCAAGAAGGTTTATATCATAGCTGCCGAACCATCGGCAGACCTGCACGGAGCTGCATTGCTGCACGAACTGAGAAGGATAGCACCTGAAGTGCAGACCCTTGGCTGGGGTGGAGATAAAATGGCGGCAGAGGGACACCGGATCGAAGTTCATTACCGGGAAGCCAGTTTCATGGGTTTCTCCGAAGTGATCAAGAACTTACCCAAGATCCTGAGCCTGTTCAGGAAAACCAAAAAATCAATTCTGAATTCCAGGCCCGATCTGATCCTGCTCATGGATTATCCCGGATTCAACCTCCGGATGGCAAAATGGTGCAAGAAACAAGGATTTAAGGTATATTACTACATATCTCCGCAGGTTTGGGCCTGGAAGGAGAAAAGGGTGGAGACCCTCCGGCAATACGTGGACGAACTTTTCGTCATTCTTCCTTTTGAGGAACCCTATTTCCGGGGCAAGAACGTAAGCGTGCATTATTTCGGCCATCCCCTTGCCAAAAGAATCCAGCAATTTGAAAAATCTCCTTCGTTCAGGGATCGGCACGGGCTCGACGACAGACCTCTTTTGGCACTGTTGCCGGGAAGCCGTCGTCAGGAGATCAGAACGATGCTGCCCGTATTTCTGCAGACAGCCCAAAAAAGGCCGGACCTGCAGGCCGTTCTTGCCGGGATGTCCCTGCACAGGGAGCTTTATGAATCGATCATGTCCACAGAAGGTTGTACTATCAAAATTGTATACGATGACACTTATCAGGTCCTCGCACATGCCCAGCTTGCCTGCGTTACTTCCGGCACTGCCACGCTGGAGACTGCCTTGTTTGGAGTGCCGCAGCTAGTCTGCTACAAGGGCAACCCTCTCTCCTATTACATTGCCCGGCAGTTGATAAAAGTCAAATATATTTCCCTGGTCAACCTGATACTCGACCAGCCTCTGGTACCTGAATTGATCCAGGACCAAATGTCCTCCACCACCCTGCCGGCGGCATTACAGGAAATAGAATCGTCAGAAATCAATGCCAGGATCCGAGAAGGATACCGCAAGCTTCAGGACCTTTTGCTGCGTGAAGACCCTTCCATCCGCATAGCAGAATACATCGCAAAGCAGCTAAGTACAGTCACTGGAACAAATTAGGTTCTCACCCCCACTGGCTCAGTGGGCAAGATCCTTTATTCGTCCTCCGGCCCGACAGACCCAACGGTTTTATGCATCAGATAAGCCTTCAGAAATTCTTCAATCTGGCCATTGAGCACGGCATCGGTATTGCCGGTCTGGTATCCTGTACGGTGATCTTTAACGCGCCGGTCGTCTAGTACATAGGAGCGGATCTGGGAACCCCATTCGTTTTTCATTTTGGTGGCCTCCAGCTTTTCCTTTTCCTCAAATTGTCTTTGCAGCTCCCGTTCGTAGAGTCTGGATTTAAGCATCTGCATAGCCTTGTCCCTGTTTTGGTGCTGGGATCTTTCCTGTTGGCATTCCACCACAATACCGCTGGGAAGGTGCCTTACGCGTACAGCAGATTCCGTTTTATTGACGTGCTGACCTCCGGCACCGCTGGACCGGAAGGTGTCCCATTCCAGGTCTGCAGGATTTATGGTGATTTCGATGCGGTCATCCACCAATGGATGCACAAACACTGAGGAAAAAGATGTCATCCTTTTACCCTGCGCATTGAAGGGACTCACGCGTACCAATCGATGGACACCGTTCTCCCCTTTGAGTAATCCATAGGCATAATCTCCCTGGATCTCCAATTCGGCATTCTTGATCCCGGCCACATCTCCGTCCTGGATATTCACTACGGACACCTTAAATCCCTGGCGTTCGCCCCACATCTGATACATGCGCATCAGCATGCTGGACCAGTCGCAAGCCTCTGTTCCGCCTGCACCGGAGTTGATTTCTACAAGACAGCTGAGTTCGTCCTCCGGCCGGTTAAGCGTAGAGTAAAACTCGATGTCATCCACAAGCTCCGTGCACTCTTTGAACTTGGCATCCACTTCCTCCTCGGTAGCTTCACCTGCATCCATAAATTCCACCAATACATCCAGGTCGTCCACAGCAGACTGTGCTTTCATGAAGGAAGAGATCCACCTCTTGTGGGATTTGATCTCCTTCATGATCATCTCCGCCTTGTGGCCGTTGGACCAAAAGTCGGGATCCAGGGTTTGTTGTTCTTTATCCTCGAGCTCTATCAGTTTCTGATCGACGTCAAAGAAACCTCCTTAGCTCACCGAGCCGCGCTTTAAGCTCTTTCAACTGATCCAATGTCATTGAATGGTGATTTTAGTTATTTAAAAAAGATGCCCCGATGCGCTCACGCAACGGGGGCATCCCGAATATGTATTTCAAATTAATTTACCTTGTTGACCTCGATGTAAAATACGAGGTCTGCCTTTGCAGGTATGACCGGAGGGCTTCCTGCCTCTCCGTATGCCAGGGCGTAAGGAATAAAGAGAGTCGCTTTGGAGCCTTCGTTCAGAAGTGCCACGCCTTCATCCCAACCCGGGATCACCTGACCGCTGCCCAGGGTAAAGCTAAAATCCTGAGGCCTGGACCAGGAATCATCAAAATGAGTACCGTCCATCAGGGAACCGTAGTAATTGACTGAAACTGTCTTGCCTGCCTCAGCCTTGGCACCTGTGCCCGTGCTGTGCACAATATATTTCAGGCCGGAAGCGGTGGTGATCAACTGATCCTTGATCTTACCACTTTGGTAATCTGCAATGGTGGCTTTGATCATGGTTTCAATTTCAGGAAGTCTGGCCTTGTTGGCTTCTGCCTTCTCATCCAGTTTTTTCTGCTCTTCCTGCATGTCTGCCGTGTAGCCTGCCTCGTCCTTGATATCGATCAACCTCACGTGATAGGACAGTTCCTGTACGTCGCTCATGCCAATCCGGTTGCGGATCTCGTCGTCGATCTTTTGGTTCACGACAGCAGAATCGCCCTTTGACATATGGTAAAGCAATTCCAGAATTGGCTGAGAATTGATGGGCTTGTCTGCCTTCTCCGCCTTTGGAAGTTTAAACCTCACCACGGGAGACTGGATCGTGGAATTGAACACTGTAGAATCCTTGGCGCGCACTGAGTATATGAAGTAGACATAATCTCCTTCGACAGCATTGTTGCCGGCCTCATCCTGGATGAGCTGGAATTGATGGCCGGAAATGGTCGTACCACCTCCCTTGCCGCATGAACTCAATGCCAAAGCGGAAAGAACGGCCAAAAAGAAGAAACTTGTTTTCATTATGGATTTGTTTTTATGAATTTTCAATTTTTTCGGGCACAAGGTAAGAAGGAAACACCTCTTTTAGCTTTTTAAGGGTATCCTCCATACTTGATTTGGAATATCCCCCTGAGGCATTGCGGTGTCCTCCTCCGCCAAAGTGTTCCCGACAAATGGCCTGGACTGAAAAAGTGCCTTTGGAGCGCATGCTCAGTTTGACGATGCTGGGTTGGTTCATGACCATTACTCCCACCCTGACGGATTTCAGCATCATCAGGTAATTGATGATTCCTTCGGTATCGCCTCTTCGAATATCGAAATTGCGGTAATCCTCGCGACTCAGATAGATGATTCCCAGGCCCCATTCCGGGATCAGCTCCATCCTGTTATTGAGGCAATGCCCCAGCAACCTCAGGTACTTTTCCGGAAGGCTGTTGTTAACCAGTTCCTGAACGCGGGTATCGTCAAGTCCTCCATCCTTGAGATCAGCCACGATCCGGTACAGGTCGCCACTGGTGGCGTGGTGGAAGGAACCGGTATCGGTCATGATACCTACATACACACATTCTGCAATCTCTGTGCTGATGGATTTATGGCCCTGAATCCGAAGTATCAGCCTGTACACCAATTCAGCTGTGGAACTGACCTGGGTTGTTGAAAACAGTATGTCCGCAAAGGGCTCAGGATCGAGATGGTGGTCAATCATGACCTTGGGACTGCGGCTTGCATCGACTTTAAGTCCCAGCTTGTCAATGCGGTCGAGGCCGTTGAAATCGAGGCAAAAAATCAATTCGGCCCGTTCCACGGCTGTTTCTGCCTGCTGAGGCGGAAGATCGTACAGGAGGATGTCCTTTGCCTGG
>CAYXKO010000207.1:0-5028 GCA_964465435.1 uncultured Saprospiraceae bacterium
TCCCTTGCTGTTTAAATTGATTTCTGCGCCAAGGCAACGAAAAGCTTTATAAAAATCCTTGATTTTGCCTTTGATTACAACATCGTCCCTTCCAATCCGAGATATTTTCCCTGGGTGGATGAATGGGATCCACTATGGCCTCAGGCTCCTGCGGAATTTTTCCAAAAACCTCAGCCTGTATTGACTGATATTGAGTTTGATGGAGATGACTTCATGGTCCTGGGAATTTCTGACCGCATGAGCATGCAGGCCGGTGTCAATCAGAAAAACACACAAGGTACCGGCACCTATTCGGTTTTGTCCCTGGGAGACGTCCTGCGGGCGGTCCGGGATAGTGGTTCCGGTCAATTCATTTTGGAAAACAATGCCAGGTCGGGCCCCATACAGACAGACGGGCGCAACGGCGGTTTTGGTCCGGGGGGAGGAGAATATTATTACGGCGATAATGCAATAAACACTTCCGGCGTGAGCATAGAACCGGAAAGTGCTTCCGGAGGTCTTGCCATTTGTCCCGGCCAGGGAAACATCATCACCACCGCCGTTGACGTCTTTGATTTCTTTACCAATGGAGTCATTCACCTCAATAACCGGACCGGGGCTGGTGTAAAAAGATACCAGGTCATACCTGCGGACTTTACTTTGTTCATCGGTAAATCCAATGCCCTGGGAGACTTGAAATTAAAAGCTGCTCCAGCGCCAATAGAAATAGGAGACTACGTCTGGAAGGACCTTAACAACAACGGGATTCAAGATCCCATTGAGCCCCCGCTGGCCAATGTGACCCTCGAACTCATCAAGAACGGAGTGGTCATTGCAACAGCCAAAACCAATCACAGGGGCAATTATCTGTTCTCCAATGCCCAACCTCCTATACCCATCGACTATCCTGAATCGTTCATCTATGGAATTGCAGGTTTGACCGAAAACGAAGACTACCAGATCAGAATTCCCGCCATCCATTCCCAAGCCGCATTGACCAACCTTTCCGAGAGTCCAAGCCTGGTGGGCCATCCGGCCAATCAGGAGATCGACAACAACGGGGTAAAAAATGGCAACAATATCCTCGCGGCTGCCAAAACCAAAATGCATGGCAACAACGACCACAGTTACGACTTTGGTTTTCACTCCAACACAGGCGGCGGAGTATTTGATCCGGTGATTACCGCCAGTCCCTGCAATGGAGTAATGGGTGACTTTGAGGTGAACATTTCGATCGATGTTGCCAATGGTCCGGTCGGTGATCTGATGGCCGTATTCTCAACGGGAGAGGTCAGAAGAATTCCCGGAAGTCCGGATGGCACTATTTCCTACACCTTAAAAAATATCGAAGCAAAGGGCATAAAAGGTGTCGATGTTACGATCTACTTTATCAATGACACCACCCTGAAGGCAAAAATAACGGATGCATTTGACCAGCCTGACCCTTGTTGCAACAACCAATACAATTTGTGTGAAAACAGGGAGAACCTGATCACCCTGGAAGCCCCTGAGGGATTTGCAAAATATTGCTGGTACATCCAGAGCACCGGGCAGATTATCAGTAAATTGAGAACTTTTCAGGTTCTGAAAACCACACAGGGTCTGGAAGACGGAAAGGAGTCCTATTATTTTATTGCCATTAATGACCTTGGCGATACCACCTTTCAATACTGCAAATTCGATATTGAATTAATCCCATGTTGTGCCCTGGAGATCACCAATTTTTTGCCAACGGAATGCAACAACAACGGAACAATCTACAACCCGAATGACGATTGGTTTGCCGTCCTGATCAATGCCCAGAATCCCGATGCCGGGTTTACAAACCGCTACGAGGTATATCACGAAGGAATCCTGTTGGGCTCGGCACCTTACGGATCTCCCATTCTCGTCGGGACATCCACCAATCCCCCCTTTAAAGCAGACGGCATAAGCAGATATAAGATTTTGATCCGGGATGCTGATGATCCTATGTGCATCGATTCCTTATTCACCATCGTTGAAACTTGTCCTGCCCCGCAAATCACCGTAAAAAAAACGCTGTTTTCCAATCAGATCCAGTCTGATGCAAGCCACAACGTAGTGTACAGAATCGAAGTGCGCAACGAAGGCAATGAAGCGGGGACCTATTCCTTGATTGATGAGCCAGATTTTGAAGACGACATTTCCATTTTATCTTCGTTCTTTACTACCAATATCCCGGGAAAAGCAGGAGCCGCTCTAATGGGGTCCGGCCCCTGGACCTTACTGACCAATCAGCTCATCAATCCTGGTTCAGTTCACGTAGTAACATTGACCATGAATCTGAGAGTTGACTTGTCTCCAAATTCATCTGGTGATAATATCTACACCAAATGCGGGATCGCAACAGGCACCCTGCCCTCCAGAAAAGAAGGTTTGTTTAATCTGGCCCTCTTGGACGTCGGATCGGACGGCAGCATTGATGCACGCGACACGAGTTGTACAGACCTTCCTTACGTTACCATTGAAAAACAATTCCTGGGATCCGTACAAACCGGCTTTAAGACCCACAATTTGAATTACCGGCTCATCGTTCGCAACCGCGGAGGAATCAGTGCAGCATACAATTTATTTGACAGACCCGCATTTGATGATGACATCACCATTCAGACAGCCTTGTTCTCTTCAAACTTTAACACGGGTTCCAATCTCAATCCAACCGTTCCGCTGAACGGATGGATTCTTGCCACCGGCAAATCGATTCAACCGTTCCAGGATGATACGTTCCTGATCCAAATGGGTGTCGTTTTGGACCTGGATCCCGGGACTCTGGGCAACAATTCTTACAGACCCTGTGGATTCGCGAATCCGCTTATCCCGAGAACAGGAGAAGGGTTGTTCAATGTGGCCCTGCTCGATCTGAACAATGACCTGAGAGCTGAAAGGAGAGACACCGCCTGCGACGACCTGGCACAAATCATACACGAAAAAAGAATCCTATCCCAATCCTATGAGCCGGATGGCAGCTTGAGAATCAATTACCGTATTTCCATTCAAAATGAGGGGGGAAAAGCTACACAATACAATTTGGTTGACAAGCCGGCTTTTGATGACGATGTGGTTATTCTTTCGGCCCTATACTCCATAAACGGAGCTTCGCCAAACTCCCTGACGAACAATCCTGGCCCTGCAGGTTGGCTTCTGGCACAAGGCAGAAGTATATCCGGATTGGGAAGGGATAGCTTTGACCTGAGCCTGCATCTGCAAATCAACCTGGGAGACAACAGTCCCGGAAACAGGATTTTTGAAGATTGCAGGCAAGACGCGCTGGGCAATTACTTATCCGGATTTGGATTATTCAATGAAACCCAACTTGAATTTACAGGTGATCTCGTCCCCGACCAAAGGGATACAGTTTGTTCCGCCTTCGATTATTACGACCTTGCTTTGAAAAAAACCAATGTCAACATCAATCCGGTCAAAAAAGGAGACAGGGTGGTGTTCCGCATTACCGTTTACAACCAGGGCAATCAAACTGCCCGAAGCATAAAGGTCCGAGATTACCTGCCCAAAGGCTATAAATTTTATCCGGCATTGAATCCACTTTGGATCGCCTACAATGACAGCACACTGGAATATCTGATCCCTTCAATTTCAGCAAGGGATTCGGCCAATTTTGACCTGATACTGAAAGCTACTGGATTCCTTCAGGATAAAAGATACAACCTGAATCAGGCAGAGATCATCTCATTCCTGGGAAATGACCAGCGACCCTATCCGGACATTGATTCATGGCCTGACAGCCTGAGGTATAATGACAATCGCGTGGCAGCCGGCGGAGTGTACGATGACTTGATTTCAGGCCGCAGAAAGTACAGACCCGATGACGACGAGGACGATCACGATGTGGCGGTGGTTCCCTTTCTGGACCTGGCCCTCAAAAAAAGGCTTATCTCTCCACCGCCCTACCGATATGGACAAAAGCATAATTTCCTGATCACGGTATACAATCAGGGCAATGTGGCTTCAAGCAAAGTGGATATAGTGGATTATATCCCCGAAGGTTATCATTTCAATGCATCTGACAACCCGGACTGGACCCTGGATGGCAATAAAGCAAGACTGATGTACATTGGCGCAATCATGCCAGGAGACAGCATGAACGTATCCATTGTCCTGGATTTTCTTCCCACCGATCATCCACGCAAATGGATCAATGAGGCAGAGATCCAACAATCCTATATTCGCTATTTTCACTTGATCTATTTCATCCAGGAAGACCTGGACAGCCATCCGGATGATACATTGGGCAATGACCCGGGAGGAATAGTGGACTCACCCTCCGATGACCACATCCTGGATGATGCGGAAGACAGCGACGAGGACGGAATCCTCGATGAAGATGACCATGACCCGGCCGTTCCATTTGTATGGGATCTTGCCCTGGTGAAATGGCTTGCGACCGCTGCACCCCACTATCCCGGCCAGAATCTTGAATTCAAAATTACCATTCACAACCAGGGTACTGACACGGTCGGAAAGGTTACCATTTCGGATTATATGACCCTGGCCTATACCTTTGAATCAAACCTGAATCCAAACTGGACCCTAAATGGGAAATACTTAAACTCAACTCTGCAAACCAGGATCAATCCCGGTGACAGCGCCAGCATTTCCCTTATACTCAAACTTAAGCCTGGCAGAAGACCTGCCGATGACTACATCAACTACGCAGAAATCCTGTATTCCGAAAGTCTGACAGGAGAAGACCGGACCGGATTTGACATAGACAGCCGCGAGGGCTCTGACAGCGACGAGGAACGATCGGTCAGACCTGGCGATAAGGACGATAACCGGCTTTTAAGATCGGGTGAATCAGGAATCGAAGATGACCATGACCCGGCCTCTCCGGAAATCGTGGACCTGGCCTTAAGAAAAACCCTGATCAGCACAGGACCTGTTCGTTATGGCGACTCCCTTCGCTTTAAAATAAGCCTGATCAATCAGGGTTACACAACCATATCGCAGGTCGAAGTGATTGATTACTTACCCGAAGGTCTGCTTTGGATTCAAAATCCATCCTGGACC
>CAYXKO010000208.1:0-5018 GCA_964465435.1 uncultured Saprospiraceae bacterium
GGTACTTTATCCTTTAAAAAATCTAAGCCCGGGCAAGCATACGCTTAGTTTAACGGCATGGGATATTACCAATAACATGGGAACGGCTGAAATAGAATTCACGGTGGTAGATGGGGGCAACATCATATTGGACCGCGTGTTTAACTACCCCAACCCATTCAACCTTAATACCCATTTTCAGTTTGAGACTAACATCAGCGGATTGCCCGTAAACCTAACCATTCCCATATATTCCATATCGGGAAAGCTCGTCAGGAAAATCGAAAAACAAATTGATTTGACGGGATACCGATCTGCGGAAATCGAGTGGGATGGCACCGATGAATCAGGCAGCCAGCTTCCCAGTGGAATATATTTATACCAGATCAGAATTAGTTCAAATGCCGGTGAACCAGACCTCAACCTTGAAAGCAGACATCAAAAGCTAATCATATTGCGTTGACATTCATCAACTTAATTGATCCTATCAAACAGATTAATTATTTATAATTCAATATAAAAGCCTATTTTTGCAAAAATTTAAAATTCATATAATGAATAAGTTTTATATAATCCTGATTCTGGCCTTTTCGGGTATCCATTTACAAGCACAAGTGTGGAATCCCAGTAAGAACTGCATCATCGACAATGCCACAGGGGAATGTGTAACAAACACTCTTTTGACTGCTTTGCCTTTTTTGCATATCAATCCCGATGCCAGGTCCGGTGGCCTTGGAGATGCCGGGGTGGCTACCAGCCCGGATCCGAATGCCATGCATTTCAATCCCTCCAAGCTTGCCTTTGTCGACAATGACTTTTCCATATCCGCCACATTATCTCCCTGGCTCAGAAGTTTGAATATCGATGATATTTATTTGCTTTACCTGTCAGGATACAAAAAGGTAGGAAAAGACCAGGCCGTCGGCGGCGCGATACGCTACTTTTCCCTGGGATCCATTGATTTCAGAGATGAAGTTGGCAATGACCTCGGAACAGGAAGGCCCAATGAGTTTGAGATCGTTGGATCCTATGCCCGTAAACTTACTCCGAAATTGTCTGCCAGTCTGAGCGCCAAGTTCGTTTGGTCCAGTCTCGCGACCGGAAGAAATGTGTCCGGAATACAGATTTTCCCAGCGAGGACATTCGCAGCAGACATTGGGGTCTTTTACAAGACGCCGCTTGGAGCTTCGGGAAGAAGGAATTACCTGAGCCTTGGTGCTGCCATCACAAATCTCGGTGCCAAGGTGACCTACACGAAATCCACAACCCGCGATTTCATCCCCACCAACCTGGGATTGGGAGCCAACTACGAAATGAATTTTGATGATTACAACAGCTTAAATCTCATCCTGGACATTAACAAACTGATGGTTCCCAGCACCATTCCTCCGGGCAATCCGAAGTTTGACGCCAATGGCAATCAGATCGCAGATATCCGCGAGCGCGCCTTGTTTGAAGGAGTTTTCGGGTCATTCACGGACGCCGTGGGGGGATTCACTGAGGAGTTACAAGAAATCACCATTTCACCTGCTCTGGAGTATTGGTATGACAAACAGTTTGCAGTTCGCATGGGATATTTTTATGAACACGCCCTGAAGGGCAACCGCAAATTCTTTACCCTTGGAACCGGTGTTAAATACAATGTATTCACCATCAATATCTCCTATCTGGTTCCAACCAATATCAACAGGAGCCCCTTGGCCAACACGCTAAGGTTCTCCTTCATTTTTGACCTGGGAGCTGCCCAAAAAGCAGCAGGAAATTAAAAAAAGAGTCAGTATAAGCCGGATTCTGTAAGCTTTCCAAGGAAAGCCGTCCATCATTTATCTGGTCCCATTATCACTAATGGGATCTATCTGCCTACCCTTCCGCCAGCCAGATGGCACCGTTGAGGAAACGGGTCTATGCGACAACGGATATACTTGGCATTTCAACTCACAAGGTTTACCCGACCTTTTGTTGCCAAAAAGGCCTGTGCGCTCTTACCGCACATTTTCACCCTTATCCCCAAATGAATGGGGACGGTATTGTTTCTGTGGCACTATCTGTTCCTGCATACTTGCAAGACCCACCTGTTAGGTGGTGTGATTCCTCGCGTTGTCCGGACTTTCCTCCCGTCTTCACAGGCGATGGACCCTGACTCTGCACAAAATTAGCTCAATTTGAGCACATTATCACATTATGAATATAGATCATGTATAAAAACTTAACTTTATGCTGTGATTTTGCAGAAGTTACAATTCCGGCAATTCAGCCATTGGTATTATTTGTGGACCATCGGGTTATTGATGGTTGCACTTGGCAAAATCTACGAGGAATATTATGGCTGGCTTGATCACGACCGGGGGCATCAATTACAGCGCCAAATTCAAACCCAGATCGCCGAACTGGACCGGGTGCATGAAAAACTACAAAAAGAGTTTGAAAAGTTTAATGCCCAGGCTGGCCAGGCTGCTGAAATACATGATTTTTTTCAGTCGCGTAAAGAATTATTGAGTCTCATCCAATCCAGACACCTGCTCTTTTGCCGAAACGGATCCCTTGTATACTGGACGCGCAACGAGAGTTACTTTGATCCAGGATGGTGTCCTTGTACAGAGGAGCGGGGCCAGGGAATATTTACCATCAATGAGGAATATCACTATGGCCTTAAATCGAAAATCAGGAAGGGTGATTTTGAACTTTGCTGGGTACTGTACCAGAAAATCAAGATACCAACATCCGACGAAAACAATGAGGTAAGCATAAGGGATGTCAAATCCGAACTTAATAGCTTATCTATTCAAAATTCCGCAAGAAAGACCATAGGCTATCTTTCTGATACCGGAAAGGGATTATCTAGAGCTTACTCTGAGCTCATTATTTCCTTTTATCTGCTCTTGCTGATCATTTTCTATTATCCGGCCCATTTCTTCAGCAAACTGTACTTCAACAAAAAAATGGTAAGCTGGGGTTTCCTGTCCCTGTTTACAGGCATCATCGCCACAGCAAGTCTTGCAAAATGGCTGGTTCAAGATCCGGATTATTTCGACAGCGTGTTTACGGTATCCAGAATCAAGACCCCCCTGATCGAATATACACTCTTTGAGCTTATTGTTTTCTCATTCCTGGTTTTTCACCTTGCCTATCTGTACCACCGGTATTTCAGGCTACCCGAATTTCAACTTCCGGAAAAACACATCAACAGACATCTCATCCCATTACTGAACTACGTGGCAATATTTCTTGCCCTGTTGTTGTATTGCACGGTATTCAAAACCGTATTTGTCAAATCTGAAATACAGTTCAATCTTCAGAAAACCATATTCATGCCAGTACAGAATTACCTGATCTTGCTGGCCTTATTGCTTTTCCTGATCTCTGTATTTCTGATCAGCCACAAATTATTTCAAAGCACTTTCAGTTTTGGCCTAAGCCTCAGGGAAAGATTTTTTAATTTTTGCGGAGCGGCTATTCTGTTTAGCCCCATCTTTTTCAGCTCCGGACTTCAGGTACATGTGGTAACCTTTTACCTAGGGTCCTCCATCATCATCTGGCTTCTCGACTATTTCGTGGAATACCGGCAGGCATCTTCCATGTGGCTTATTACATGGCTTTTGATCATCAGCTTTGTCACATCCGGGTTGATCTTTCACTATCAAAATATTCGCAAAAGACTCCAAAAGTCAGAGATCGTATCAAAAGCATTCACAAATGCAGATCAGGCAAGAGACAGCCTGGGATCAAGCATACCCGATATAAGTTCTCTCATCAGTTCATCCATCAGTTCTGATTTCGAGTTGTTTGTTTTTGAAAAGCAGAGCCTTCGATACAGCTCAGGATATAATTCACCCAGTTACAGTCAATGTAAAAAGATCCTTCGCAAGGAAAGCGAAGTCATACAAAGGGAGGGCTCATCCGAAGTATACATCAGGGAGTTCAAACCTGATTACATCATAGTCCTTAAGCATAAGTTTCCAAGTTTTGTAAAAGGAATTTCTCTGTTCTCTTACCTTTTCACCATATTGATCATACTGGCCTATCTGATCAGTTTAGTCAACCAAAAATATCAGATTCTCCCCGAGGGTCTCAACATTCAGGTAAGCTCCAAACCATCCCTTAGAACCAGAATTCAATTTTATATAATACTTGGCATAGTTTTCAGCTTTCTGATCATAGCATTGGTCACTGTTTTCTTCACGCGGAGATCCGAGCAACAGATCAGCGAAGAATCATTGTTTAACAAGCTGAGATACCTGAGCGCCTTTCTGGAGCAATCCATTAATAATGCCACACAGACGGAGGATGCCCATTTTATACTCAAGGAGCAAATCAAGACGACCTCTCCCCTGTTTGATTATGGACTGGAATATTACGACAACGCAGGAGTGCAAATTCCCGTATACCTCAATCCTTCAAGGCAAGAGCATAAATTAAAACTTTGCAACCCTGATTTTTATTTCTATCACCCCTTCAGTCTCTCTGACATCATTATGCGGCAAAGCAAGCCTGAGTCCGACAGAATCAAACTCAGTGCATACAAGAATATTTTTCACAACAACCGCAGGCTTGGCACACTGGAAATGTCAACATACCTCACACAGGACACATCCACAGAAAACAGGCTAACCAATCTTATTAATACGCTGCTTAACATTTATGTATTTCTTTTTTTAATTGCCGCATCCCTGGCCACCCTATTGGCAAATTCGATCACGTCCCCTCTGGAGGTGCTCAGTGAAAAAATAAAATCCATGAGATTGGGCAAGCGCAACAATACTCTGGATTGGGCTGGCCAGGATGAGATAGGCGAGTTAATCCAGGATTACAACCGAATGGTGAGTCAGCTGGATGAGTCTGCAAGCCTTCTGGCTCAGTCCGAGAGGGATTCTGTCTGGTGCGAGATGGCTAAGCAGGTGGCCCATGAAATCAAGAATCCCTTAACGCCCATGAAGCTCAATATCCAATACCTGCTTCAGCGAATCAAATCAGGAGACAAGGAAATTGGGGACGTTGCACAAAAAGTAAGTCAATCAATCCTGGAGCAAATAGAAGGACAT
>CAYXKO010000209.1:0-5002 GCA_964465435.1 uncultured Saprospiraceae bacterium
CCTTGAAACATCCTTCGATTTTAATCCAATCGCACACAGCACCTGCGGAGCCGCTGGCAAAGGTGGTTCCATTGACCGTTGCACTCAGTTGGGACGGAGCCACCGGAAAAACATTCATGACCCAAAACTCAAACAAATAATCGCGACCTGCCACCACAGGTACTGTCTGACACCAAACGTCGCGGCCAGGTGTGGTGGATCCATCGACCACCATCATCTGCCCCCCTCCGGAAGTGTGGTCCCCGCAGGGGCTGAATCCCGCGTTGTATGCCTGAGGATTAGAGCCCACTCCGTAATTGTTGGGGCCGAACGGGCCACCCGGGACACCATAAACGTATTCTGTGGAAAATCCTGAATTGCCGGATTCAAAGTCTCCATTGTTGATCAGATTAGTGGTACCCTGCCCCTCAGCCGTAAGTTTGAAGGTGTATCGTCCGGGCGTCTTGTGGGTCACCATAGGGTCCAATACATCCGTACTGCTCAGGCCGGCCGCAGGGCTCCACATGATCTTGGTATAGGTCCCCTGGACATTTCCCTGAAGAACCATCATGTTGGCAGGATCACAGGTAAAGAGGTCGGGGCCTGCGTCAGCAGTCAATCCTGTACACTGAGATGCAACAAATCCCAGGGGAAAACAGGTGGTAATCAGGACAACGAAAAATATGTATGCGGACTGTCTCATTATTTTATCTGTGGTTCTTTTGTTTCATTTTCAATTTTGATCAGGAAGCTTTTCTCATCACTTGAGCGCTTTTCTTTGGGTTTTTCCTTTTGGTTTGCACCAGTTTCATTTCCTTCACCAAATGACCCGCCCCGGCAAACTTATCAATTACAAACAGGATATAACGGGCATCCACCATAATGTTTCTGCAGATGGACACATCGTAATTGATATCGCTCATGGTGCCTTCCCAAACCCGATCAAAATTAAGACCGACGAGGTTGCCATAGGCATCTATTGCCGGGCTGCCTGAATTCCCTCCTGTCGTATGGTTGGAACCAATAAAGGCAAGCGGCATTTTCCCGTTTTCACCATAGGGCCCATAATCCCTGGCCTTGTACAATTCCAGCAAGCGAGGGTGTACGTCAAACTCATAATCTCCCGGCACATACTTCTCAATGACCCCATCCAGGTAGGTTTGCGGTTCATACCACACGCCATCTCTTGGCCGGAATCCTTCCACCCTGCCGTACGTTACACGGAGGGTTGAATTCGCATCAGGATAGAACCTCCTTTCAGGAAACAGCTCCATCAGGGCTGCCATATGAGTCCTCCGCAGGTCCGCAATATTCTCTTCCAAAAGACCGGCCTGCGGCTGTATGCCATAGGTCAGAAAATAATTAAGCTCTTCGTAGAATTTAAAAACCGGGTCCGCTTCCAGCGTTTTTTTCCATTCCGGGTAAGGAAGTGCATTCAATCTGCGAATACCCTCAGCGGAGGTGAGCAGGCTGCGATCAAAAAGATCCATCGAAAACCTGTTATGGTCGCCATTTAAGGACCTGATCTGATCTCTCAGATAGGGCAAGAGCAATTCAGGTTTTATCCCATCCAGCAGGATCCTGGTGACCTCTGCTATGATTTCCCTTTCGATGGCCGGATTCACATCCTTAAAAAGCGATTCTGCCTGATCGGTCATTTCCTTTCTTCTTTTGAGAAAGATCTCCTCTCCCCTCCCCTCATAAGCTTCCGCAAGTTTTTTGTACCTGGTATAACAGCTGTACAGGTTTGTGTTTCGCTGATACGCTTCTGCATAGTAGTCCTTTGCAAGCGCAAGCGGCTCCAGCTTCTTGTAATTTTCGTCCAGGTCTGAAATAATGTTTTTGTATGCCGACCAGGAAGGATTTGAATTGACCCTGTTTATAAACTCCTCGTCCGCCTTTTGCTTTTTATCCAAACCGCCTGTAAACTTCACTCCCTGGGTTTCGCCGATCCATTTCTTCCAGGCGTTGGCAATGCTCGCATAAACCGAGCTATACTGGATCTTCGTCTTTTCATCCGCACGCATGTATTTATCCATGATCTTGAGTACGCGATCCCGGATACCGATGCGAACGGGATTTTGAACCTCTGTAATCTGACGGACCCCTTCACGGGTGAGGTACTCATTGGTGCGGCCCGGAAAACCAAACACCATGGTAAAATCCCCCTCGGCCACTCCGCTCACGGATACCGGCAAAAAATGCCTTGGCTTCAGGGGCACATTGCCTTCGGAATAATCAGCCGGAAGATTGTTCCGGCCCGCATAGATGCGAAACAAGGAAAAGTCTCCCGTATGTCTCGGCCAGACCCAGTTGTCTGTATCTGCCCCAAACTTTCCGATGGATTCTGGAGGGGTACCAACCAAACGCACATCCCTGTAAGTTTCCGTAACAAATGCAAAAAACTGGTTTCCATTGTAAAATCCCCGAATGACCACATCCTGATAGCTCTCCCTCGCTATTTTTTTAAGCAGTTCATTTTGATTCTGATCGTAGAGCAGTTTTCTCTGATTGTCCTTCATTTCCGGAGAAATGCCCTGAAGCATTTCCTTTGTAACATCTTCTATGCGGACTATCAAGGTCGCCGTCAATCCCTTGCAGGGCAATTCTGACTTGTTGTCCGCTGCCCAAAATCCATTTTTGAGCAGATTCTTTTCCACCGTGGAGTGCGACTGAATATAACCATAACCGCAATGATGATTGGTCAGCAAAAGACTTTTGTCAGAAATAATCTCAGCTGTGCAACCTCCGCCAAAATGAACAATGGCATCCTTGAGTGAACCCTTATTCACCGAGTAGATATCCTCGGCTTTCATTTTCATGCCCATGGATTGCATTTCCTTTTCATTGAGTGATTTGAGCAGGTGTGGAAGCCACATCCCTTCTCCCGCCCAAAGATTGAGAAACACGAGTGACAGGAACAAAGTAAAACAGAAAGAATGCCTTGTGGCATTGGATTGAAACATAATCGGTTTATTTTGAATGAATGATTTGTATCTGAATGTCGCGGGTATTCCGGGCATCCGAAACCCTGAGCACATAGGTGCCTGATGCAATTTTCCTCAAGTCAAGTTTGTGCTGCCTTACAGCCAGGACATCCCTGTATTCCAGGAGCACTTGCCCGCTTAAAGAAAGCAGCTGAACAACGAAAGCCTGGCTGCCCTGTCCCGGAATTTCGAGAATGAGATGATCTTTTGCCGGCACAGGATAGCATCTGATGTTTTCCCACTCCGGATGACCGGCAGACGAGGGATCCGATATCCTGTAATTTTGTATCGCCTTGCACTGGTTTGAATCTGTAAGCTCCAGGATGTACTCTCCCGGGCTCAATCCTAAAACCATGCTGTCCCCTGAAAATTCAACTCCGTCCTTTGTCCACTTAAAAGAATAGGGTTTGATCCCTCCTTGCACATGAGCGACAATTGTGGCCCCTCCGGGAGCCTTTAAATCCACATCAGCATTTATGGTCATTGAATCCGGTTGATTCAGGAGCACATCCATTGCGGCCTCGCAACCGAGAGAATCGATCACCCTGATGGTATAGGACCCAGCCTTTAACTTTGCGGGAGGTCTGGCCAGGGCCTGATCCGAATAACTAAACCTAAACGGAGGACGCCCCTCTGACAGGCTCCATTCTATCATTCCGTTGCTGTCGGCATAACAGAGCGGCTCCTTGCTCGTCCATGCAAAGGCAGGAGGAAGAATTTGATTCAGCCTGAATGAGTCCTTTGTAAAACATCCGGTGCGGTTATTTGTCAGCTGAAAATGATAAAGACCGGGCTGGCTTACTTGCAGGGCAGCACTGTCCGATACCATCCTCCCATCCAGCTTCCATGAATAGGAAAAATCAACAGAGGTGTTGGTGGAGTTTAACAGAATCCCTGCATGTTTACAATCCAGGAATGGATGATCTGCCCGGATACGGGCTGACGGATTGTTGTTGACCTTGATGTAGATTGCATCTGATCGGGTGCAGCCGGTATTGGAGGTGTAGGTCAGCTGGTAGGTTCCGGTCTGGGACAGATTGGCAATGCCAATGGCAATGATTTCATTTCCAGAATAGGTGGTATCCAGTCCCAGAGGACCTGTCCACCTGAATACACCCTGATTCAAGGCATTATCACATTTAAGAAACAGGGGTTGTCCAATGCAGACGTTGACGGTGTCGTTTCTTAAAAAGGGTCCGTCTCCTATGCGAAGCGCGGCATCAACAGAGAGGGGTGTGCAGTCCGGAAGATCGATCGAATAGAATCCCCTGCCGTAGGTAGAAATAAAAAGCCTCCTGGTCGGGTGATGAATATCCAGGTCCGTCACTGAGGTGTTGGGAAGTCCTGCACCATAGTATTGCCAATTCCAGTTTCCCGCCTCGGAATAAAAGACCCCTATATCCGTTCCGGCAAAAAGAACATTGGATGCCTCATCATAACACAAGGCCAGGACAGGGGTGTTCACAAAATTCGCCGTAGTGTTGGTCCAGGTTTTACCCCTGTCCCTCGACTCCATGATTTTAATGGTTCCGAGACCTGCCCTGGAAATCCATACCCTGTTTGTGTCCTTGGCATGAAAACAAATGTCTGTGATATCGTGGTTGAGCGGAACTGTGGCGCGAGTCCAATTTTTCCCGTAATCCCTTGTCTGATATATGTTGTTGGCATAGGCGGCCAGAAGGGTCAGGGTGTCCAAAGGACTGAAGCGGACGATCCTCAGGTCGCGATCCTCAGCTCCTGTCAGGTTGTTGCTCAGTTTTGAAAAAACATCCCCGCGGTTGTGACTGACGAATACATCGTGATATCCGATTATGAATGTCCTGGTATTCTTTGGATTCAAGCCAAACGGAGTGACCCACTGCCCCTGGGGCTTACCGGGAATGTTCTGACTGATCTCCGTCAGGTTATAAAAATTATTATTGGTCCGGTAGACTGCCGTACCTCCCCAATACTCGGTATAACCAATGTTGGGATTTACAGGATCGATTTCCTGCCACATCGCGTCTCCGCCATTGGTGTTGCCCCAGCCCCCGTTA
>CAYXKO010000210.1:0-4963 GCA_964465435.1 uncultured Saprospiraceae bacterium
ACTATTTTTGACTCAAAATTCGCGTCATCAGGAATGAAGACTTCCTCACAGGCCACCAGGATCATACTGACCCAAAGGAGAGATAAAATATATCCTATTCTAGAGATCATTTTGACGCCCAATTAAAATTCCAGGTTATTGAAGGTATGATTGGAAAAAGAGAAACCTTGACCGCCTGGGCTTCTGAATTTCCATTTAGAACACTCTGATTTAACGAAGTATAGAAGAAGAAGGGATTAAGCCGGTTGTAGACATTATAAACGGAAAATGCCCAGCTGCTGGTGAATTTCTTGGGCCGCGACGCAGGCTTCTTGTATATCAGGGATAAGTCAAGGCGGTGGTAATCATCAAATCTGGAACTGTTGCGTGGCCCATATTCCACATTAGGAAGACCATTGATGATAAACAAACTTTGAATTGGAGTAAAAGCCCTGCCAGTAGCATAAACAAATGTGGCAGAGACCTGCCAGGATTTATTAAGCTGCAGAGATTGTACCACGGAAAGGTCATGAGGACGATCAAAAACTGCCGGATAAACACGTCCATTCTCAATTTCATCAAACCAACGTTCGGTCCTGGAAAGGGTATATCCGATCCAGCCGGTCCACCTACCCCTTCTCTTTTGAATAAATAACTCCACGCCATAAGCCCTCCCTGACCCAAAGACAAACTCATTTTCAATATCCGTTGAAAATGATTCAACATAACTCTCCCGATAGTCAATTTGGTTTCTAAGGTCCTTGTAGTATAACTCCACGGAGGTTTCCAGCTGATTGTCAAATAAATTTTTAAAAAAACCAACGGTATACTGATACCCAAGCTGAGGTTTGATTCTTGCCGAACTGGAAACCCAAACATCAGCCGGCAAGGTGGTACCTGAGTTGCTTACCAAATGGATATTCTGGCTGGTTAAGTTAAACCCCGCTTTAATAGATGCCTGACTGCCTAAGGAATAATTAAGAATGACGCGTGGCTCCGGAACCAGATAACTTTTAACCGGCTCTCCTCTGGGAGATTTTTCCTGGGTGACTGGATCTAAATAAGGACCTGTAAAGACAAAGCCGGAAAACCGAATACCGGCATTGACATCAATCCGTTCGTGAATTCTGAAATCATCAGATATATAGGATTCTATTTCATGACCTGTCTTCTCAAACAAAGGAGACTGAAAATCCACCTCACCATCTGTAATGTTAACAAGGTTGGGGGTCAGAACATGATAGGTATATCTTCCTCCGATTTTGATCTTGTGCCCGGATAAGGGATAATAATCAAAATCCAGCTTGGCAGAATAATCCCTTACCCCCGAGCGCACCCTGACACCAAATTCTTCCTGACCCGCTTCGAAAGAAAATTTGTAATCGTTATACAAAAGAGACAGATTCACAAACAAGTCATTGCGAAGAATCCTGTTCCACCTGCAGGTCACAATGCTGTTACCATAAGGCAGTGTTACTGAAAAGGCTCGGTCCTGATTTGAAAACTTGAAAACATCCCTCCCAAAATAGGCACTCACATACAATCGATCTTTGCTTGAGATCCTTTGATTATATTTTGCATTAAAATCGTAAAAGAAATAGTTGGTACCGGCAAAAGAAGTCCTGTCTATAAACGGCTGAGCCAGATCAAGCGCGTAAGTCCGTCGTCCCGAAAGAATAAACGAACTGTTGTTTTTTTTAATCGGCCCCTGAACGGTCAACCGTGAGCTGATCAGACCAATCCCACCTTCAGCTTCGTAAAATTCATTATTGCCATCCTTCATTTGCACGTCGATCACCGATGAAATCCTGCTGCCATATTCTGCGGGCATGGTGCCTTTGATAAGCCTGGTGTTTTTAATGGCATCTGAATTGAAAACGCTAAAAAATCCCAACAGGTGGCCGGTATTGTAAACGACTGCTTCATCCAGAAGCACAAGGTTTTGATCAGCACCTCCACCGCGGACATAAAGGCCGGCTGTGCCTTCAGATGCGGAGGATATTCCCGGCATCAGCTGAAGAGCCTTGAGAATATCCACCTCTCCCATCAGTGCAGGCAAGGCTTTTACTTCCTCAGCTTTGATTTCCACCGTACCCATTTCGTTGGAAGTAACATTTTTGGTGGAATTTCGACTACTTACCACGACTTCCTGGAGCGTAATCCCGGCAGTAATCAGGGCATTTATAATTGTATCTCCAGATAAATTTAAAGGAATTTCAAGCGTGTTATAACCCGTGTAGGATATCACCAGAATCTGATTCCCCCTTGGAACCCTAATGGAATAGAAACCATAGGTATTGCTCGAAACACCCTTTGAAGGATCAGACTTAAGGTATACATTGGCCCCAATGACTGACTCACCTGTTTCTCTCTCGGAAATATTGCCACTTACAGTAACCACGAAAGACTGCGCAGAAAGCAGATTCGTCAATTGCCACAGAATAAAAAAGTATATGGGGAGCTTCACAAGTAAAATTGTGAACAAAAAACACAACGGACAAATTATTGTTTAATCAAAACCGGCTCAAGTTTGAACGATGCTCTTTTTAACAGTGCAAGCATACCTTGATTTCCTGCCAGATGACCCGCGCCTATGCAAACAAAATATCTTTTTCCTTTCTCCATGGCCAGAAGCTTTTGAGTCATGGCATGGTTCCTTTCATTGATAAATGGTTTCCTCCATTCCCCCAATTGTCTTTTGGATGCTCTGTATATGTAATTAATATCTTGTTCCAGGTAAGCCTCTAAAAGCCTATTAAATTTCAATTTAACAGATTTCAGGTTTTTACAGGCTTTATTCAAGAATTGCATTTGAATTCGGAGTGGGATCATGTCTAAGTGGGAAAAATGAGTCCTTAGATCTTCCAAACCTTCATTGGCAATTCCATGTTTAAGCGCTTGATCGTAAATTTGTTGATCCAGTGAAGGCTCATTAAGATCATAACCTGAAATCTTAGCCGAAAGAAAATTAAGTAAAAGCAAGGGCTTCCATCTGGATTGAGTTTCTATATCCAACCCCATCCTTTCCTCAAACAAAGCAATAATTCTTTTGTAACCTCGCTCGTGTATCAATGATTTATAAGACGCGTCATTGGGGAGCAGGATCATCGATGGGTCCATGGCTGAATCATCCAATCTTATTTCTGTCAAAAGAGAATCACAAACCGAAATATATCTTCCTATTTCAGAAAGAAACGATTCTGAATTTTTCAGTTTAAGGTGGATACTACCAAACAAGTATCCACTGATTCCCCTTCCTGAAAATCTCCATAATAAAGCGGGAGCAACGGGCATACGATTCTAAACAACCCCCACCTATTCAACTGCTATTGGCAATTTGCGCAAAGCTTTAATGGTAGATAAGTTCATCAGGGTCTTGATCCTTTCCACTTCAGTAATGGCTGCTAACTTCTTAAAAAGAAGAGTTTCATAACTTTGCATATCCTTACAAACCACCCGCATGAGGATATCCGCATCGCCTGTGATCACAAAACATTCAATAATTTCATCGATTTTTCTGATCTTCTCCATAAAGCTAGGCAAGGCATTCTCCTTACTCCACTTTACATTTACAAGCACAAAGGTGCTAACGGATAAATTTACCTTTTGGGGATTTACCACAGCATGATAACTCTCAATAACGCCCGACTGCTCAAGCTTCTTTACTCGCTCCAATGTTGGAGCAGGTGATAATCCAATTTTTTTGGACAATTCGAGGTTAGTTATTTTACTGTTTTCCTGAAGAATATTAAGAATCTTCACATCAATTTTATCGATCTTGTCCACCATAACTCTATTATTTAATAAAAATTATAAAATACTAATTCAAAGGCAAAATTAAAATATTATTTTGCCATAGGCCTCAAATTTTGCCGTATTAACAATTATTTAAGGAGATAGTAAAATAAATGATTTTGATCATTTTTAGAAATGACCAAAATCTGAAATTGGAAGGAAATAAATCTAAATATTAATGTGGAATATTCGATTATGGGAATATTCCAAGGTTGGCATAGTCATTGGAAATTTTCTCCAGCGCTACAACAAAGGCCGCATTCCTCAAACTTTTCACTTCAGGGCGCCCATCAAATGTTTGCCAAATCTGCTGAAAGGAGGTTACCATGGTTTCCTCCAGACCTGAGCGAACCAGATCAATTTCATCTGCACCCTGCGTGAGCATTTGACGCTCACTTTCTGAGATTTTCTTACCTGAAAGATCTTCTACGGCTTTTACCAATTTAGAGTACATATTTGAGTCAAATCGCTTCTCCATTCGCCCAAATCGCATATGAGACAAATTCTTCAGCCATTCAAAGTACGACACGGTTACTCCACCGGCATTCAGGTACATATCCGGAACGATCAAAATACCTTTTTTTACCAGGATCTCTTCTGCGTCAGCAGTAATAGGACCGTTTGCAGCTTCGCCAATTAGCTTGGCCTTGATCCGGTCCGCATTTTCAATGGTGATCTGGCTTTCCAGAGCGGCAGGAATCAATATATCGCATTCAAGCTCAAGAGCTGCATCTCTTTTGTCCAAGGTTTTTGTGCCCGGAAAATTTAAAATGGAACCGGTTTCCTTTCTGAATTCAAGGAGTTTAGCCACATCGATACCATCAGGGTTGTAGATAGAACCTTCATATTCGGCTATTCCGATCACTTTGACTCCCCCTTCGCTCTGCATGATCGTTCCCGAAAATGACCCTACGTTTCCAAGGCCCTGGATGACCACGGTTTTACCCTTCAAACCGCCGGTAAGCCCGACGCGTCTCATGGCGCTTTCCGTCTCGCATAGCTCCCTTAAGCCATAGAAAACCCCTCTTCCCGTTGCCTCATTTCTGCCTCTGATCCCGTTTTGATTTACGGGCTTACCCGTAACGCAACCGGCAGCATCAATTTCACTTCCCTTAAATGTTAAATATGTGTCCAGAATCCAGGCCATTTCCCTTGGCCCCGTACCGTAATCTGGGGCGGGAACATCGAT